>NZ_JBEXFQ010000007.1:262197-277412 GCF_040606855.1 Nocardia sp. NPDC005366 | reverse complement strand
GCATATTCTGCCCGCAGCTCCCGCACCAGACCCCGCGACCTGCGGATTCATACCCTCGCTTCCCTCCAGAACCCCCTAATTCTGCGGAACGCGGGGCCTTCGGCTTTCCGGTTTGGTCCGGATACTCGCGCAGCGCGGTCTGATCGTGTTTTAGTCGGGGGTCGAGGTGTCCCGCTTCAAGTAGTTGGCAGGTTTTCGGTCTCGGGAAAGTTGGGGTCAAGGGGTCGGCGGTGCGGAGGTGGACGGCCAGGGGCCGGTTCCAGGCGATTGCCTCGTGCGGGCGGATGGTATTGTACTCGACTCGGTAGGCATCGGCGTGTTCCACCAGGTCCAGGGCGTCGTCGATCTCCTCTAGGAACAGCCGCTCGTATTTCAACGAGCCGAAACCGCGTTCACGCGAACCGTTCTGGCCCGGTGACCTGACCCGGGTGCGGACGTGGCGCAGTTCGGGGTGCGCGGCGATGAACGCCTCGAACCGGAACGAACGGAACGGGCCGGCGTTGTCGGTCACGATCGTCACCGCGGGCGCCGGGACGTTCTCGGCGTCGCGACCGGCCGTCGCGGACAGCGGATGCCCGAACGTCTGCTCGTAGTCGGCGAGGGCGAGCTCGATCGTGGTGATCGCGTCGTGCTGGTTCGCCGTCGGCGACACATGCCAGGGATACTCATACTTCGACCAGTAGTCCCGGCATCCGGCGATCCTCCACGTCCCGCCGGCGGCGGTCTCGAACTCGCTGAAATCCAACTGCCACACCTGATTCGGTCCGTTCGGCTCGACAGCGAACGCGGCCTTGCGGCGGGCGGCGAGCTGGCGGCGCTCCCGCTGATACGCCGCCGACAGCAGCAGGCCCTCGTCGCGCAGGCACCGCAGCACCGTGGCCTGCGACACCCGGTGCCCGTCGAAGCGGCACATCGCCCACACCTTGCGGTGTCCCCACGCCGGATGGGCCAACGCGTGCCGGCGCGCCGCCTCACGGGCCTTCTCGCGTGCCGGCCGAGGCCACGGTCCGATAGTCGGGACCCCTGCTCGGGCGCGAGCCTGCTTACGGCGCCACGTCCGTTCGGGCACACCGACCACTGCACAGAACCTCGTGGTCGGCATGCCCGCCTCGACGCGGATCACCTCGAGGTCCTCGAAGGGCCCAACCGGGCTTGCGCGGACTTCTTCCACACGCGCGTCGCCAGATGCGCCTCTCCCAACGCCTGGGTCAGATCAGCGATCTCGGCTTCGAGCTGCTGCTCCCGGGTCGAGGACCCGGACTTGCCGGCCGTCAAACCGGCACGGCCCGCCTCGAGGAACTGCCCGTTTCCAGTTCCCTGCAGACGGTTCGGACACCTTCGCCCGCCGGGCTGCCTCGGCCACGGCCAACTCACCGGCCAGGACCGACAACACGATCCTCGCCTTCTCCTCGGCCGGAACAGCCGACGGTTTCGCCATGATTCAGACTCCCTCACTGGTCAAACCCGCAAACAGCGGGCCCTGCCACAAAGTCTGACGCGCGACAGAGGAACATCGGCGCGAAATGTTCCGGTAGCGCACGATCGGCCGTCATAGGGGCATCGACCGACTTGAATCGGTACTACCGCACATAGTTTCGGGAGTCGACCAGGGGACAGAGGTCGGTTTCGCCAGCATGGCCGCCGAGTTGTCGCACATAGTGCGCGGCTATATGCGGCAACTCACTACCGTGACTTTTCTCCTGTATGTTCCCCGACCCCCGAGTCCGGTTGTCGACTGCGGCGGCGAAGACGACTGGCAGAGAAGACCGCTACTCAAGAGTCAGTGCGCCAAGGGTGATCGTCCTCGGTCGTGGTCGCCGAGGGCGTGGCGACACCAGGTGCCATCTGAAATCCGCCACTTCAAATGAGAAACGAAGAGGAACGATGACGGGAACGCGAATGGCGAACCGCAGGTCGACGAACACGGTCCCGACAGACCAAATGAGAAGCGACAGATAGTTGAGAAGTAGTTGGTCGAGTTGGGATGAGGTGCTGTGCGGGGGGAGGTTAGCGGGATAGGGGCTGTGGAGATCGGAGTGGTCGCCTCGGTCCCTGCTGTGGTCGGGTGTCGGTGGTCGCGGGCGGGGCGCTCATGCTGGCCGCCGACAGTCAGGCCGAAAGACCTCCGAAACGATCCGAGAAGAGCCAGACTAATTGCTCTGCCCACTACCAATGCATCGGTGCGCCATTCTGAAGTCTGGGCGAATGCGGGTTGCGGTGCCGCGAATACGGCGGGAGGCTACGGTCAGCCGTCGGCAACCGTTCTGCGGTGGGGCGACAAGACGACGATTGTGCGAGTCTTGATCGCGACAGGGCTGCGAGAACGACGCGGGACCATCGACCATGTCCTGGACAGCATCCGCATCTACGAACTCGACCAAGGTACTTTCAACACTGCCCGCCACCTGGCACCGCGACGCAGTTCAAGCCCCTGCACACACCTCGGAACCCCAAACGCGACCCCGAACCCCACTAGGTTCTTAATCAGCCACCAGCACAAACGCACATTCGATGACATCAAACGAGCACAGCCAAACACCCCAGAATGGCATTGCACCATGTAATCGAGCCCAGCGCCGAACCTCCGCGGTCGGCGAGAATCTCAACCGGTGCTCCAGCCGGGCCAGGATCCCGGTTTCGAGCCAGCGCCGAACCTCCGCGGTCGGCGAGAATCTCAACATCCGCTACCCGAACGAGACGACCAGCACCACCGCCAGCGCCGAACCTCCGCGGTCGGCGAGAATCTCAACAACGAGGTCGACCGCATCGGCCAGTCGGCATCCGGCCCAGCGCCGAACCTCCGCGGTCGGCGAGAATCTCAACCTGTCCGGGCATCTCGTCCCGTGGGCGACCGATCCCAGCGCCGAACCTCCGCGGTCGGCGAGAATCTCAACCTCGACGCCGACCGCGCCTACGACCAATCGTTCGCGCCCAGCGCCGAACCTCCGCGGTCGGCGAGAATCTCAACACTACGAGTGCCATGGGTTACACCTCCTCTCAGACGCCAGCGCCGAACCTCCGCGGTCGGCGAGAATCTCAACTTCTTCGGGGGCATGGCTGAGCGCCTTCGAGATGCCAGCGCCGAACCTCCGCGGTCGGCGAGAATCTCAACCGTGTCTCGACACGGGGGGCCGGACCGAACAGCATCCAGCGCCGAACCTCCGCGGTCGGCGAGAATCTCAACCATGTTCGGCGGCTGTGGGCGCGGCTCGGGGGCGACGGGCCCAGCGCCGAACCTCCGCGGTCGGCGAGAATCTCAACCCGACCGAACGTATCCAGGGCGCTGTGATGCGCGCCGGCCAGCGCCGAACCTCCGCGGTCGGCGAGAATCTCAACGCCGGGGCAACCTCTCGAAGTCCCCCAATTTGGGTGCCAGCGCCGAACCTCCGCGGTCGGCGAGAATCTCAACACGCCATGGCTCGGTCGCAGCGGCCCAATCACCGACCCCAGCGCCGAACCTCCGCGGTCGGCGTGGCAAGTCCCCGATATCGAGTCCGCCCGGTAATAGAGCCGGGTTGTGTTCGATCCAGGTTCAGTTGATGTCGCAGGTCAACGCCGTCGCGTTCACTGATATCCGCCGTGCCGCTTGGCGCGATGAGGACACGGCGGTCAACCGCGCCCAGTGGTTAAGACATCAGAAGACAGTCCTCGGCGCTGGGCACGTCATCGACTACCAGGCGAAGTCCCGAACCTGGCCACGACGCCCCGAATTCCGCTGCGTGTACTGCGGATACAACACTACCGGTGGGGTCAGCATGATCCCCTCGTGCATGACCTGAACCACGAACCGGTCAGTCGAGAAGGGTCAGTCTGACTGGTGGAAGGAATGTGGACACGGCAGCGCAGCATAGATTGGTTCGATGCAGTCAGTAGCGAGAGTGCTTCCCGCCAGCGGGAATCTATGGGGTCAGCAACGCAACTCATCATAGGTCGTGGGCACTGTGCCTGGTGGCCAGCTTCAATCCGTGACGACCCGCTAAAATCTCTATTTCGCCGTCCAGATGTGGGCCCAGCCAGTTGCGTGTGGCTCGCGCGCGGTCGGCGAGAATCTCAACACCGTGGCTGAAGTCAACGCGACTATCACCCCCGAACCAAGGGGCTATATCTCTGGCGAGACACCCCACACCGGGGTGCCAGATCGCCAGGTTCTGGATGTCGACAGCACAAGGGACCTAATGTTGAGATTCTCGCCTGATAGGAATTGGCGCGTGCTTGGTGCGGTGTTGGGGTGGGCGGTCAGAATATGGTCGTCATGTCTGCTTCGTCGAGGCCCACACCTCGGGCGGTACTTTGTGTCCAATCGTATGTTCCTTGCCAGCGGCCCAGATCTCCGGCTACCGGTTGTATGAGTGCAGCGATCTCGCTGCGCCGGGCCAGGTCGGTTCGTAGCTGTACGGTCCAGGGTTGAAGTTTGCGCAGAGCTAGGCCGGCGCGGATGTTGCCTGCCGCGAGGTCTGCGAGTAGCGGGTCGATTTCGTGGCGGTGTTGCTGGTCGTCGATGACGATCGGAACGCTGTCCTGGTCGATCATTCTGAACGCTTTCTTACGGTCTCGGGCGGTCCCGCTGGCGGCGTTGAACAGTGGTCCGTCGGTGACCGCGCGGAAGTCGAGGTCTTCGCGGTGTTGTTGGATCAGTTGCCCGACGGGAGTTGTGGTGTAGCTGCGGGAGCGGCGGTCCAGGCCGAGGTCGTTGTAGAGCTGCCCGTAGTAGTCGGCCAGTGCTGCTTGGTCGTCGAGTTGCGCACCGTGTGGGCCGAACATTCGGGTGGTCAGCGCGCATGCTTGGGCATAGTCGGCGGGCCGATGTCCTTGAGCCGGGTCGAAGACGACGACGACGCCTTGGCTGTGTTCGCCGTGGCGGTTGGCGCGTCCGGCTGCTTGTTGTAGCGAGTCTGCCGGTGCCAGCGCACGCCACACGACGGGGAAGCTGAGATCGACTCCTGCCTCGACAAGTTGGGTCGAGACCAGGACGATCGACCGGCCTGCGGTCAGTCGTGTTTGAACCATTGCCAGCACCGCTCGCCGATGAGCGGGACACATCCGGGTCGACAGGTGCCACACGTCCTCCCGTGAGGTGGACACCATCCGGTACAGCGCGCGGGCGTCGGCGACGGAGTTGACCACCACCATCACCTGTGTGAGGGCAGCGACCTGCTGGGTGATTTCTTCCCATGTCGGTTGTGGGTCGAGTTTCCATTCATAGCGGACACGGCGGGCGGCGACGAACAGCGGTTGTGGGTCGGTGATCACCTCGCGGATGTGCGCGCCGTCGCGTTCGGCGGAGTGCTGCCACACCGACAGCGCTTGGAATTGTGGCTGGGTCGCCGAGGTCAGCAAGACCGTGGTGCCGAATTCCTCGGTCAATGTGCGCAGCGCGCTCAGGATCGGCAGCAGCAGACGCGAGGGCAGTGCTTGGACCTCGTCGAGGATCACGACTGCGTTGGCCAGCCGGTGTACTTTGCGCATCTGCGAGGGCTTGCGGCCGAACAACGATTCGAACAGTTGCACGGTGGTGGTTACCACGAACGGGGCGTCCCAGTTCTCTGCGGCCAATCGTGCCCATCGGGTGCCGGGATCGCCGCCGGTGTCGTCGAAACGGATGCTGGCGTGGTGTTCGAGCACGACCGGCTCTTCCGGCTCGTCGAGCAGTCCTCGATACACGTCGGCGTTCTGTTCGGTGATCGTCACGAAGGGCACCGCCACGATCACCCTCGACTTTCCCCACTGTGCTGCGTGCCGCAATCCGAAAATGCCCTGTGCGAAAGTCTTTCCCAACCCGGTCGGCGCCGCCAACCGGAACAGTCCGGGCTGGGATCGTGCTACGTCGACAGCCGCCTGGTAGACCTGTGCCCGCAGTTGCGCGACTTGATCGGTGCTCGCGCCGATCGATGCTGCGCGGCGGTGCTCGAAGCGGGCGATCAACTCGCTCATGTCGGCGGGTGCAGCGACCTGCGGGCCGCAAAGGCCCTGTCGGTGCGCGGCGGTATCGAGGTGGTCGGCATCGACGAGGGCTGAGAACACCAACCGCAGCCGCATCTCCTGGACCAACTTGTCCTTCACACCCGCCCACGGCCCCGCGAACATTCCGTTGCGTAGGCGCACACCGGATGCTTCCGGGACGATCCCGAAGAACCGCGACAGAACCTCGGGGTCGTCGACCGCGTCCGGGTGCGACCACACATCGCGCAGGGTGGTGCGGCTTTCCAGGCCCCCGTGATGGCCGAGTAATGCGATCCCTGCCAACCCGACCGCCTGACGCAACGCTCGTGCCCCGACCTCTTTGTGTGGTAACCCGACTCGGGCACCTGTCGGTTCGACCTCGATCAGACGCTGTTGCCAGCCGCACCCGGCCTTGCCGGTGTCGTGGTAAAGGCCTAGTGCGAACGCCAGGTCCTCCTCGCCGAAGGCCGAAGCGAAACGAGCTGCCCACCAGGCTGTCGAACGGGAATGCTCATCCAGTCCATGACGAACCCCCGAAACATCGCTACGGCTGTGCGCCCAAAGTTTCACCCCAACAACATATCCCGCACTACCCCGAACGCCTCGCAGGATCGAGAGCCGCGACTCGCGCGCCGATGCATCAGATGCGACCGGTTGGTTTCGTGAACCATTGGGGGACAATGGATTTGAAGGCAAGTCTTAGCGGAGGCGTGGTACCTTGTGTGCGCTTGAATTTCTGTCGAGAACTCAAGAGAGCTAATGAATCGAGAGCTAATGAAGCGGCACAGGGTGTTGCTGGAGAAATGGAGCAGAAGCGATCGAGTGATGCGCGGAGTTGCTTGGGGGACAAGGCTATCTGGCCGCATTGCGACATTTGTGCTCGGCAAGATCATTTTCGATTGGCTGTCGCGCTGATCGTATCGATTGAAGCGTCCGCGCCGTCGGGCGCTTCGTTCGTTCGGTTCTCAAGAAAGCGATGTTCGGGTGGGGGTGGTTATTGCTTGGTCGGACGTGTCGGTGGGGTGGTGCATGATGCGTCCCGACGCAGTTATGGCGTCCAGGGGGGCTGTGAATGTGTTCTGCAGTAACAGTATTCGGAAAGGTGGTGGGTTGTGGCGTTGGTTGTGCAGGTATCGGGTCCGGGGGCGTTGTTCACGCGTCCTGGACTTTCGGCTGAGCGTTTGACCTATTCGGTGATGACACCGTCGGCGGCGGTGGGGGTGTTGACCGCGATCTATTGGAAGCCGGAGTTCGTGTACCGGATCACCCGGATCGAGGTGCTTTCGGAGATCGAAATGTTCACCTTGCGCCGAAACGAGACATCCGATCTGGTCTCGCTGTCGGAGGCGGCTTCGGGTGGGCGGAGGGTCGACACTGTCGCGCATCGGGTGCAGCGCAACGCGGTGTGCCTCAAGGATGTCTCCTACCGTATCCATGCTCAGATCGATCTGTTGGCGCACGCGGATAAACCGGTCACGGCCTATCGTGATCAGTTACGTCGACGCGTGAGCCGCGGGCAGTGCTTCAGTCAACCGTTCCTGGGGACGCGGGAGTTCCCGGCCGGTTTCGGTGACCCCGACGACCGTGAACCGATCGCGACGTCGGCAGATCTCGGGATGATGCTGCACAGCATCGACTACACCAGCACTCCCCGGCGTTCAAGTTGGTTCCGCGCGCGCCTGGTATCGGGTGTGCTGCGTGTCCCACGCCACGGCATCGCCGACGACGAGGCGGGACAGGGCTGATGCTGCTGGAACGCTTGACCGCCTACGGGCGTGACAACTCTGCGGGAATCGCCGCGTTCCACCGTGAACGCGAGTTTTGCTGGAAGCTGGATATCCGTAGCGCCACCGAGGGCGGGTTCACCGCGGTGCTCGAACCGACACCGGATCCCGACCGACCCAAACATGGTGTGGTGCATATGGTTCCGGCGTCCACGCGCACGGTCGGAGTATCGGCGCAGCTGGGGGCCGATGACGTGCAATACGTACTGGGATGGGCCGATGAGGTGACCAACCCGGTGCGGGTTGAGCAATGTCACGCGGCGTTCGTTGACCTGATCCGGCGCTGGGCCCAGACCGTCGCGGTCCAGGCGGACCCGATGCCGCACCGGTTGGTCGAGGTGTATCGCTCCGGTGTACTCGCCGCGCTGGCGCGCCCCGAGGAGTTCCGTGCCAAGGACGGTGTGGTCATCGCTATCGACGGTCGATATGTCCACGAGAGCCCCAGTGCCGCTACATTCTGGGCCGAGTGCGTCGGAGAGGCGAAGGGCAGCGGCCGAGCCGGTTTGTGCATGATCTGCGGTCGTAACGGTGCGCTGGCGAACACGATTCCGGCGAAGGTATCGGCAGCGTTGGTTCCGGGTGCGAGCAACGACGCGGCGTTGGTGAGTGTCAACGAACGGGTTTTCGGTTACGACTTGGCCGCGCAGTTGACCCACATACCGATCTGTCTGTCGTGCTCCGACGACCTCATGGGTGGGTTGACCTCGCTGCTGTCGTCTCGCCACAGCGTCAGCCTTCCCGGCCAGGACACCCGCCTGGCCTGGTGGGTGATCGGCACCGACGAACCCGACTACATCGACCTGGTCCGCGACGACCCGGATCCCAACGAGGTCGAGAGGTTACTCGCCTCGGTGAGTAGCGGGCGACCCACTCGGCGGCTCGAAGGCCGGTTCTGTTGGCTCGCGATCGGTGGAAACGTCGCCCGCATCATGGTCCGAGAATTCATCGACATGGCCTTGGCCAGCGGTGACGGCACACTAACCAGCCACGACACGAACATCGCCGCCTGGTTCACCGACCACCGCAACACCCCGAGATTCCCAGCACCATTGTCGCGTCCGGACGGCACGCAGATCCCGGCAGGCCGTTGGGAACACGGCCTCGAACGCCTGGCCATGGCCTTGGGCCGTTGGGATCCCGCGTTCAACCGGTATCGGCCCTTCGGCGCCAAGAACGCCGACCGTCCCGACAACGTCTCACACCAGTTGTTCCAGGTTGCTGTCCTCGCACGTCCGGTTCCGGTGTCGTTGCGAGCGCATCTGATCCATCGTATCCGCAACGACGGCCGTATCGATGACCGCCGCGTGGCCTTGGCCCGTCTCGCACTCAACCGCTGCCGCACCACTCAGGAGACCACGATCCCGATGACCCTGGACGAAACCTGCACCGATCCCGCCTACGTCGCCGGACGACTCTTCGCCGCACTCGCCGACACGCAACGCGCCGCGCACCGGCCCCCCAGGAAGAACGCCGACCCCGATGCGGACACCGAGGCAAGTCCTGCCAGGCAAGAAGTGAACTCCACCTTCAGTGACCGCTTCCTGCGGCGCGCGATCGACACACCCCGGCCGGTTCTCATGCAAGGACGTAAGGAGTCCATCGCCTGGATCACGAAACTGCGTCGCCGCAACCCCGCCGCCGGTGTCGGCGCCGAGAACCACCTGGACCGTCTGTACGCGCTGTTGAAGGCCGGTGGCGGAGCACCGACACGCAGCACCCTGCGCCAGCAGGAGCAATTCGTCCTCGGCTACCACCATCAACGTGCCCACCGAAACACCCCGGCCGCCACCGAGCAGTAACCCCGATAATTCCGATCTGACAGGAGACCTGATCCCTATGAGCACCACGACTCTCACCCACCTCGACCCGACCGTGCGCCATGACATGGTGTTGCTCTTCGACGTCACCGATGGCAACCCCAACGGTGACCCCGACGCCGGAAACGCCCCCCGCACCGACATCGACAGTGGACACGGCTTGGTCACCGACGTCGCCATCAAACGCAAAATCCGTGACTGCCTCGCGCTGGCCGCTGCCGGACACCCCCGCTACGGGATCTTCATCGAAGCCGGATACGCACTCAACACCCGACTCGTTGAATCCCTGTCCGCGACTGGCGTCGAACGTCCCACAGACAGCAAGAAGGGGGCCAAGACCAAAGCCAAACTTACCCCTGAACAGGCTGAAACCGCCCGCGCGTGGCTGTGTGACCGCTACGCCGACATCCGACTGTTCGGTGCAGTGCTCTCGACCGGGGAAACCAACGCCCTCGGCTCCATCCGAGGACCACTGCAGGTCGGGATGGCCCGCTCCCTCTCACCGGTCATGCCTGTCGAACATGCCATCACCCGTGTCACCCAAACCCGCCAGGCCGACATCGATGACGGCGAGAGCACCGAGATGGGCTCGAAATGGACCATCCCGTACGCCCTCTACCGCGCCGAGATCACCTACTCCGCCGCACGCGGCACCCAAACAGGTGTCGATACCAAGGACTTCGAGCTGCTCTACCAGGTTCTCGAGATGATGTTCGACCACGACAGTTCCGCCACTCGCGGCCGCATGACCGCCCGCGCCCTGCACGTATTCAGTCACGACAATGCCTTCGGCAACGCGCCAGCACAAAAACTCCTCGAACGCATCAACCCCACACCCGCCGCCGAGGCCGGCGTCTTGGACAGCGGCGACTGGGTGCCACGTCGCTACACCGACTACACCACCCCCGACATCGACACCGCGACACTGCCCACTGGGATCACCTACACCAACGTCTTCGACTGACTGTGCATGACGATGACCGATGCGCCGTTTCTGCTCGATGACCGCTGGAGTGTGCCGATCTCGGCCATCGAGCACTGGGCCTACTGCCTACGACAAGCCGTACTGATCTGGCAGGAAGGCTATTTCGAGTCCAACACCGACACCGTCCGCGGCGACCTCGCCCATGCCGCAGTCGACCGTGGTGGCAATCTCACAGGTCGTGACGGTGCTCGGCTGTGGCGGTCGCTGCCTGTGCGCAGCGACCGCCTCGGCATCCACGGAATATGCGACACCGTGTATCGCGGACCCGACGGTCTGATCCCCATCGAGCACAAGTCCGGCAGATACCGTCCCGGTGGTCCGGCCGACCTACAAGTCGCGGCCCAAGTCCTCTGCCTACGAGAGATGTTCGACCAACCCATACCACACGGGGAGGTCTTCGCAGGGGCCACCAGACGCCGCTACGAGGTCAGAGTAGACGAAGCGATTCACACCGCGGTCCGCGAAGCAGTCGAGGGCATCCGCTGCCGTATCGACAATCCCGAGCCACCACCGCCCCTGGTCGCAGACCGTCGATGCGAGCGCTGCTCGCTGCGACCCGGATGCCTCCCTGAAACCGCCACCCGCACACCCCTCGATCTCTTCACACCCCGACCCTTGCGAGATCACCCATGAGTGAACTGCTGAAAACCCTCTTCGTCACCACACCAGGCACCAGCCTGCACCTCGACGGTGACGCCCTACGCGTCTACCACCCCGACAAACCGGGCCGCCACCTACTGCCTCTGATCCGACTCGATGACATCGTCGTCTTCAACGGAGTCACCGTCACCGACGACCTCATGCACCGCTGCGCTGCCGACGCCCGCAGTGTCACGTGGCTCACCCGCAACGGCAAATTCCTCGCCCGCGTCAGCGGACCATGCACCGGAAACCCACATCTGCGAATCCAACAACTTACTTCCAAGCCCTTCCCGATCTCGCCATCGGAGCACGCCCAGGTCGCACTAAACGTCCCGCGACCGACCCGGTCAACTGTCTACTGTCCTTCGGCTATGGCCTGCTTCGCGCCGCCGTCCACGGTGCCCTCGAACAAGTCGGCCTCGACCCCTACATCGGCTACCTCCACGGCATCAGACCCGCCAAACCCGCTCTTGCGCTGGACCTGATGGAAGAATTCCGGCCCTTGCTCGTCGACCGTCTCGTCCTCACCCTGCTCAACCGTGGCCAGATCGCCCCCAGCCATACCGAGCAACTCCCCAGCGGACAAACCCAACTCACCGAAACAGGGCGCAAGCACTTCCTCGAACAATGGTCCACCGCCCGCGAACGGCTCTGGCCCCACGCCTACCTCGACCGTGAGATCCCCACTGCCCTACTCCCGCTCATCCAAGCCCGCCTGCTCGCCCGCCACCTTCGTGGTGACACCGACACCTATATCCCCTGGACGGTGTCATAAATTGGAACTCCTCATCACCTACGACGTCGAAACCATCACCCCCGAAGGCGCTCGTAGGCTACGAAAAGTGGCCAAAATCTGTGAAGGCTACGGCCACCGCGTCCAGAAATCGGTCTTCGAAGTCACCTGTACTCCAACCACCCGACTCCTCCTCGAAGCAGCCCTCATTAAAACCATCGCCCCCACCCTCGACAGCATCCGCATCTACCAACTCGACCAAGGCACCTTCGACACTGCCCGCCACCTCGGCGCAGCGACACAACCACCCCACAACACACCGCTGATCCTCTAACACACTTCGGAACCCCAAACGCGACCCCAAACCCCGCCAGGTTCCGAACCGATCACCAGCAGAAATACCCACTCGATGACGCCGAATAGCTCGCAAGAGTCATGCAAAGAGGGCATAACAGCAGTTCATCGAGCCCAGCGCCGAACCGCCGCGGTCGGCGAGAATCTCAACGGATTGGACGGCGGTCGAAGCGGGACGGGTGCAGGGCTCCAGCGCCGAACCGCCGCGGTCGGCGAGAATCTCAACGATTGCGGTAGAGCTGGGCAGGATGCGCAGGTGAAGCCAGCGCCGAACCGCCGCGGTCGGCGAGAATCTCAACCGCGGTACGGCGTAGGTCGCGCCATGCCGCATCCAGCGCCGAACCGCCGCGGTCGGCGAGAATCTCAACAGTTCGGCGCGCGGTACGTGGCGCAGGCCCGCGCCGCCAGCGCCGAACCGCCGCGGTCGGCGAGAATCTCAACCAGCGCTCGGGAAACTGATCACTGTGCTCGCGCTACCAGCGCCGAACCGCCGCGGTCGGCGAGAATCTCAACACCGACGAGCACGAGCCCCACCCGATCGAGGCCGCCCAGCGCCGAACCGCCGCGGTCGGCGAGAATCTCAACCATTTCCAGCAGGCACGCGCGAACGGGCAATTGCCAGCGCCGAACCGCCGCGGTCGGCGAGAATCTCAACCTTGGTGTCGGCGAGCAAGGTGTCGATCGCGGATCCAGCGCCGAACCGCCGCGGTCGGCGAGAATCTCAACGGGCTACAGCAGCCGCTTCGTGCCGACCTCGGCCCGCCGCCAGCGCCGAACCGCCGCGGTCGGCGAGAATCTCAACGAGGCGATGATGCTCGACGTCGCGCTGGGATCACCGGCCAGCGCCGAACCGCCGCGGTCGGCGAGAATCTCAACGGCATCCTCGGCGACCGCACCGGCCGTATCCACGCCAGCGCCGAACCGCCGCGGTCGGCGAGAATCTCAACCGCGCCCTCACAGAACACACACGGCCCAGACCTTTTCCAGCGCCGAACCGCCGCGGTCGGCGAGAATCTCAACGATTCCGAAGTCGAGATCACGGGTACAGACATGGCCAGCGCCGAACCGCCGCGGTCGGCGAGAATCTCAACTTGACCGCGTCCTGACCGCCGCAACCACTGATCCGGCCCAGCGCCGAACCGCCGCGGTCGGCGAGAATCTCAACCGCTCCGGCATCCGGGACACGGCTTTCACCTGGACCCAGCGCCGAACCGCCGCGGTCGGCGAGAATCTCAACCTCTGCGGCGGCCTCAGCTGCGGACCACGAGCCTTCCAGCGCCGAACCGCCGCGGTCGGCGAGAATCTCAACTTACGCTCCAGCTCCCGACCCCAGCGCGCGGCAGTGGCCAGCGCCGAACCGCCGCGGTCGGCGAGAATCTCAACGAGTTGCTGCGCGACATGTTCCCGACCATGGTCGGCCTCCAGCGCCGAACCGCCGCGGTCGGCGAGAATCTCAACAGCTGTCCGACCGGCGGTTGGTGGGCGCACGACACCCAGCGCCGAACCGCCGCGGTCGGCGAGAATCTCAACCGGAACGGGCACCGATCACCGAATAGTGTAGCTACACCCAGCGCCGAACCGCCGCGGTCGGCGAGAATCTCAACAGTTTCGCGTCGGCGGCCCGCGCGTAGTCCAACCCGGCCAGCGCCGAACCGCCGCGGTCGGCGAGAATCTCAACCATACTGCATTCCCCCGATTGCGAGCAGGTGCTCGCCAGCGCCGAACCGCCGCGGTCGGCGAGAATCTCAACTGGATCCCTTCGCATCCGCACCGGGTGGTGTCGGCCAGCGCCGAACCGCCGCGGTCGGCGAGAATCTCAACTCGGAGATCGACTCCGTAGACTCGCATGGATCTTCCAGCGCCGAACCGCCGCGGTCGGCGAGAATCTCAACCACAACCCCACCGGTAGCCACGACAAGTCGGGGGCCAGCGCCGAACCGCCGCGGTCGGCGAGAATCTCAATAGCTCGGCGCGCAGACGAACGAGATCGGCACGGGCCGCTAGCGCCGAACCGCCGCGGTCGGCGAGAATCTCAACAGCACGGTCACAGGTATCGGCGAAGTCCGCATCTGCCAGCGCCGAACCGCCGCGGTCGGCGAGAATCTCAACGCTGACGGCGGGCTGGCTGCCGGAGGACGCCGACCAGCGCCGAACCGCCGCGGTCGGCGAGAATCTCAACATCGGCGACGGCCAAGACCGGTTGTCCCGGGTCGCCAGCGCCGAACCGCCGCGGTCGGCGAGAATCTCAACTTGCAGGTCAGCGCCAGAAAATCCGTACCCTTTGCGCCCAGCGCCGAACCGCCGCGGTCGGCGAGAATCTCAACGCGGTACACATAGAGCGGGTCGCGCGGTGGAGAGCCAGCGCCGAACCGCCGCGGTCGGCGAGAATCTCAACCGTCCGGTAGTCGGCGTGGTCGATGCCCTGCGCCCACCAGCGCCGAACCGCCGCGGTCGGCGAGAATCTCAACCACGCGTCGCGGCTGATGCCGTGCATGCTCAGCGACCCAGCGCCGAACCGCCGCGGTCGGCGAGAATCTCAACGTCGAGCAGCTGTACGAGCAAGTCGGGATGCACTGCGGCCAGCGCCGAACCGCCGCGGTCGGCGAGAATCTCAACGACTTCGCGCCCTGCACGACGAGCGCGTGACTGGTCCCGGCGCCGAACCGCCGCGGTCGGCGAGAATCTCAACGGGTTCGAATGCTCGGTCACTGGTCCGCCTCACTACCCAGCGCCGAACCGCCGCGGTCGGCGAGAATCTCAACACCGGCGAGGTAGCAGAGCAGATCGCTGACAATGGCCGGCGCCGAACCGCCGCGGTCGGCGAGAATCTCAACGCGCTCAAGTACGTGATCGGCCGGGCCGCGCCCGCCAGCGCCGAACCGCCGCGGTCGGCGAGAATCTCAACAAGGCCCGCTACGCGTACGTGCTGGGCACCGCGGCTCCAGCGCCGAACCGCCGCG
>NZ_JBEXFQ010000007.1:0-262099 GCF_040606855.1 Nocardia sp. NPDC005366 | reverse complement strand
CGGTCGGCGAGAATCTCAACGCTGTAGGCGGTGTGGAATTCGCCCGGTGTGCCGAATGCCAGCGCCGAACCGCCGCGGTCGGCGAGAATCTCAACGCTGTAGGCGGTGTGGAATTCGCCCGGTGTGCCGAATGCCAGCGCCGAACCGCCGCGGTCGGCGAGAATCTCAACCTCGACAAGACACAAGAAGCCCTGAAGGAATGGGGCCCCAGCGCCGAACCGCCGCGGTCGGCGAGAATCTCAACACCGGAACTCGCCCGATACGGATGCTCGTACCGTGGCCAGCGCCGAACCGCCGCGGTCGGCGAGAATCTCAACTCCCACTGCTCACGCGGGCGCCACCCGCCACGCTCCAGCCAGCGCCGAACCGCCGCGGTCGGCGAGAATCTCAACTGGGTTGGGGTGCTAGCTATCGTCACGCGAATCACCCAGCGCCGAACCGCCGCGGTCGGCGAGAATCTCAACGGCTTTCGCCTCGCGGCTGAGCCAGCTCGGCGGCCCCAGCGCCGAACCGCCGCGGTCGGCGAGAATCTCAACATCTCCGACGAGGGTGAGTCCATCCCCGACGGCCAGCCAGCGCCGAACCGCCGCGGTCGGCGAGAATCTCAACATCGCGCACCGCCTCGAGTGCGGCGGTGCGCACGGGCCCAGCGCCGAACCGCCGCGGTCGGCGAGAATCTCAACCGGTACTCGATGGAATGTCCCGGCGGCCAATATTGCCAGCGCCGAACCGCCGCGGTCGGCGAGAATCTCAACATCGAGGCGCGCGTGGGCGAGGACGAGCAGCGCGCCACTAGCGCCGAACCGCCGCGGTCGGCGAGAATCTCAACAATTCACCGATCCTGTACAGCCGATCCGATGCGGCCTAGCACTGGCCTAGCACCGAACCGCCATGGTTGGACTGAATCTCAACCGAATGAACTCGGGCCTTGGTAAGTCTCGGGTACGCGGGCAGCGCCGAGCGGCTACCGCTAATGAGAAGCCTGGGGAATTGCACGGTGCCCGAATTCCTCGGCATCTCTGATGACAGCGTCATCATTCAACCGGTGTCTGCAGGTTGATCGGGTGATGACGCCGTCATCACCCGATGTGGTACCTTCGAAGATCGAAAGGTACTCAAGTGTTGCGAAACGTCTGTGACCGGCACTGATAGGCGAGGTGCAGCCCGCCGATCTGTACCTTCCGGGAGGCCAGCCTCGGAGTTCGATTCCCCTAGGCTCCACTTCAAATGCCCTCTACCTGCTAAAATAGGTGGAGGGTATTTTGCGTTACCGAGAGTAACGGAATAAAACCCGCACTTTGCCCTTACTTTGGGTCCGCACTTTCCCCGGTGTACCTGTCCAGGGCCTCTCGAACGTCCGGCCCGTGGGTCTGTCGCTGTAGGTAATGCCGCTCTGTGGTCGACAGCTGCGCGTGCGACAACTGGGCCTGCGCCTGCGCGGGTCCGAGCTGGTCACGGATCAACGTCGCCACCGTGCGCCGCGAGGTGTAGGGGACCACCCATTTCAGATCCTCGGGCATCGCCGCGCGGAACGCTCGCCGTAGGTTGTGCAGGTCCACCCACCCGCCGACGCGATTGACGAACACCGGTCGCTCGGTGTCGGCCGGTTCGGTGAGCCCGTCCGGGAACGATTCGCCGAGTAGCCCGGTCAGTGCCTCGACGGCCAATCTCGGGAGAACGACCGTATGGTCCGGCGCGTCCCCCTTGCGGTAGTCCTGGCGGTGCAGCGGCATCCCCGCGCGTAGCGCAGCCAGTGCGTCTCGGAGGTGAACCCCAGCAGCGACTGGGCCACTGCCAGGCATATCAGCTCCGAATCGGTCAGCACCGGCGGCCGACCGGTCCAGCGCGAACCCGGCAGTTCGTCATCGATTTTCACGTACAGTGCCGTCAGGAGGGCGTTCAAGTCAGTCGTCACACACTGTCTTCGGCGCCCTCCGCCCATGTCCGGGCATCATCAGAACTTCGGACTTACTCGTCTAGGCGCCCAGTGCCAGGAGCGGGAAGACGGGAATGAACCAGACAGCGATGCTGAAGGGGAGGTCGGCGTCGAAGACGCTGGTCTCGGCCCACAGGACGCTCAGCAGGGCAGCCCAGTACAGGAGTCCGCTGCGGCGAAATCCAGCACAATCTGCGCTGGGTTTCGCCGGTGCGGACGATCGGGGATCGGTTGTCGCGCGGCGGCACGGTGGAATCGGCGTCCATCCAGTCGGGGCCGTTGAAGAAGACAAGGGTGTTCTTACCGGAATTCTGTGACGTGTCGGGGATCGCGCCCTGCGGGACCTTCTTGGCGTTGCGCGCGATGGAAACACATTCACTGACTATGCCTTCGGTATCGTCGTCGTGGCGGAGTCAGACCGCGGTATTGATGCTCATCACGTGGCAGGATGCCGCGATGCCTGGCGGGCCAAGGTGCTCGGCGACGAACCGCTTGATGCAGCTCGCGGCTCGCGTCCGGGTGTTGGTCGCGGCTAGGCTCTTGGGGATTCGTCTCTGGGAGGGGGGCTCATGTCAGCTCAGTCGGGTATGGCCGGACAAGACTTCGTGATCGTTCCAGACGCGGTGGCCGATGCCGGTGCCTACGTGCAGCAAGTCGCCGAGTCACTGATCAACGGCCTCAACTCACTCGACCATGAGATAACGAGCGTCCTCGACAACTGGACAGGGTCGGCGGCAGAGGCATTCGGTACTGGTTGGACCGAGACCATGGAGGGGGCCGCCGATGTCTTGGACGCCCTTGCCACGATGGCGGGGTTGCTCGGCGTCACGAGCAGAACTATTGCCCACCAAGATCTTTCCAACACGACTAACCTGAATTCACTCGACCTACCGACGCTGGAAATGTGATGGTCGAGAACTCCCGCGATTTCACCGTCGACCTCGACGAGTTGGACGGTCTGGTCAGCCGTGTCAACGGATTCATCGGCTTCCTCACCGAAAGTCTGGAAGGTATCAACCACCGAATCGCTGCTGTCCAACAGAACTGGCAGGGATTGGCGGCCACCGCCCAAGAGGAGGCCTATCGAGAATGGGCGGCCGGAGCAGCGGAGATTGTCGCGGGAATAACCGAGATGCACGCCGCCGCCGTCACAGCTCGGGATGCCTACGAGGCCGCGGCAGAGATGAATCTCAGAATGAGCGGTGGTTAGCTCGTGGTTTCGGTTTCCCCGCAGTCGTATAAGAGTGCGGCGCAGGTGTGTTACACACTGTCGGAAGAATTCCAAACCGTTTACAACCCCCTACAGACCGTGCTGTTGGAGACCAGCGGAATGGCCGGCGCGTACCAGGCCGACAAAGCCTGGTCGAAAGCCTACGACGAGCGCGCCGCCGCGATGACCCTGGTCGCGACCAACTTCGCGCGGGCCCTCCAGCATTTCGGTGATGTGTTGAGCGCAGCCGGGTACAACTGGGCGGCTGGGGAGTACAAGGCCAATCGGGACCCGAAAAAAGGCGATCCACCGACACCGCCCGCCGTGCCCTCAGAACTGCCATACGGGGCGAACTCGGTCATCGGCGTCGCCGCGTCCGGAACCAACAGCCGAGGACTCGAGTCGGAGATCCCTGACCTTTTCGACAAAGTCACCGCGAAGATCGCCGGTGGCGAGATCCCCGATGGCGACACGGTCAAGTTGGCTCGCACCGCGACCGCATGGAAAACCTTCGCCTCATCGACCCCCGCGTTCGGTGCTCAAACCCGGCTCAAAATGGCCGCCGACGGGCTGGAACGTGGTTACGGGTCCAACGTTCCACAAGACATCCCCTACCTGGCCGCACACCTTCGCACGCTCGCGACCAGCGCGGGCGAGATCGGAACTGGCCGCACGCGACATGGCCGCCGCGACCGACGCCCACAACGTCGCGTTGGCGGCGATGCGCTCCGAGATCAACACCCAGTTCGCGGCGGCGGTTGTAGGCGCCTCCGTCGTCATCGCGGCCGCGGTGGTGATGATCAAAAAGCCACAGACGGTCGGCGGGGTGGAAGCCGCTACCCTCGAAACCGCCGCCGTTGCTATCGCGCGCACTGTCGGAACGTTCTTTACCTCGCTCAACGGGATCACCTTCGCCTCGGCGGCGCTCGCGACGGGTGGACTCGCGACCATCGCTGGGCTGGCGATCCTGATTACCTCGATGGACGACCACAACGACGCGGCCGTCCCGACACTTGGCGGAAGTGACCCGATCACGAAGGAAATCGCGCGAAATATCGCCGATCACGCGAATGGGCGAGCTGAACAAGGCGACGGAACACATTACGTCCCGGGAGTTGCAGCCGGCGACCTCGCCGAGTATGTGCGTAAAGTTCTCGATGGCGAAATCGAAACCGAGCAACGCCACGATCTGCGCGGTGGCCGTGTTGCATACTGGGATCCGGCGAGGGGCGCGCTGGTGATCGAGAACGGTAATGGTGGAACAGTATTCACACCGCCTGAAGGTCGCGAGAAATTTGAAGACCTGGACTGAGAAGGAACGGAGAAGAATGAATACTGATACACCAGATCGTAAAATAATCCTTAATGGTGCCGATTTTTGCGCGCTGCGGCAGCTGACGCTGGAAATTCCAAGCTTTCGCGGGGACGCAATGAATCAGCTCGGTTGGACCGACGAAATCGATACCTTCTTACGGAAACTGGTCCGCTCCGCACCCAGAAATATCGACCCGGAGTCGCGAGTAAAGGTTGTCCTGACGGACGATCTCTACATCGATGCTCCACCTGATCGACCAGGGCCAACGTCGGCACTCGCAGCCAACGAAGAACTCGTGCGATACGCGCCGCGTGCGGCTGCTGCGGTCTGGCCGCAGCTGCTAGCAGTGACCTGGGACCGGTTGGGTGCCCTCGAAGCGTTCTATCGCACCGGCTACCGCGAGCCGGAGATCGTCGCAGCCCTGGCCTCGCTGACCGCCGCCGTGAGCAGTGCCCTCGGGACACCCGAATAGCCGTTATCTTCTTCACAATCCTTGAACGAAGGCACAGGCTTCGGCCGCCAGCAGTCCGGCAGCCGACCAGAATCACCGGCTGGCAGGTCGGGCGCGGGGTCGGTGGGATCGTGGTGGCGGTCGACTGGTCGAGCGGCCGGGCGGCTTCGTTACAGACCAGCGTGTGTGCGCTCGATCCACTCGCCGCCGAAGAACCGACATATCCGCTGGTGCAGGGCGGCTAGGGAACCACGCCGCCATGTGAAGTGTGGTCACCAGCCGATCCGGGGCCGCCCGGTGCCCTGGACGCCACTGTTGCGAAGCCATCACGATGTTGGAGCGGGCGACGTCGATTCTTCGGAAGTCACCGTGCAGCGTCGGGGGACCGTGTTAGCGCGATACAGGCCCGAACATGCCGATGGATATTCGGGAGTGAGACCTCCCCGGTGTGTCTAGTGCGCGGATGGCCGTCTTGTGGTCTGCGGTGGAATCGGACGTCGGCGATCTCGCGGTCGTCCTGATCTGAGATGGGTTCGTTCGGACGTGCTGCTGGTTCCTCTGGCCCGATCAGGCGTGGCGGCGGCGCGGCCGGTGACGTTGATAGCAGCGGCGATGTCAGCGGATGTCAGGAACCAGGTTCGACCCGCTTTGTGTCCTGGTAGGTCCCCGGTTCGGAGTTGCTGCATGTACCTGACCCGTTCCCAATAGTTGTGCTCCCCGCGCCTGCGGGGATGAGCCCTCGATGATCCGGCCGATGCCGGATTGCGCAAACATCGCTTCCTGTCATGGCGTTGCTGGTCCCAGCCATGCGCGTAGGTCGATGACCGCGGTGCAGTAGTCATCGGCGGCGTCGATGACTGGTTGGTTGGTGAGGTCGCCGGTTCGGGCTAGTGGCGCGAGTGCTTGTGCCAGGTAGGCGTAGCCGGTGAATGGTCGGCCGTCCGGGTAGGTCATCGGTAGTTCGGTGCCGTAGACGGTGCCGGAACTGGTCATGCGGAGGTAGATGCGGCAGGTTTCAGGGGTGGTGAACAGGAATCCGGCGAAGGTGAAATCTTCCTCGAACCATGGGAATCCGCCGCCGTGCACCAGGATTCCGAGCAGTCGGAAGATGTTCTGGTCCCAGGCGGTGTATTCGTTGCTGTTGTCGAAGCCGAGTTCGTTCGCGTCGATGATGATGTTGCCGTGTCTGTCAAAAACCCGGCCAGCGTGGTCGCGTGCCAGTTCCGTCAAGTTCGGCGCGACGGTGAATCGGGCGTGGTCGACGGCTGCTGCGACGTTGAACTCGGTTGCCTGCGGTAGCAATTCGTACTGGACCCCGATGCCCGGAGTCCCGTTTCCGGCGGCCAGGACTATCCGCGCGTGTGTGGGGTCTGCACGCACGACGCCTCGTACGCGCGGTGCGGTCGGTGAATGTGGGCCGACAGGGGCGAGTACGAGTGGAACAGTGGAGTTCAGCAGGAGCCCGAACTTCGCGTCCGCGGCCTCGATGGTCATCTATTCGCTCCTTCGTGTCGGCTGATTGCTGTCGATCTCGACGTTGGTGGCCCCGCACCTTTGGGGGAATAGGATTTCGGCTGCGGCCAAGGCCACGGTGATGGCTCACTCCGTGGCAGCGGCGGTCGAAAGCTTCCACCGGCCAGGCATGGTCGAGGCGTCGAGAGCGCGGTCGGCGATGCCTATTCCTCGGTCAACGGGCCGTGTATGTCGAGGTGGAAGTAGGTGTAGACGGTCACGATCAGGCAGACGGCGGTGGCGGTGATGAGCATGGCCCATCCCGCGACCACGAGGCTGAGCAGGCCGCCGAGGAGTGCGCCGAGCGCGAACGCGGCGTACAGCAGGAAGTAGCCGAGCCAGTCGGCGTAGGTGCCGCCGCTGATGTGGCGCTCGATGCCCTGACCCATTTTGACGAGAGTCCCGGTGACGTAGCTGAGGGGCACGGAGACCTCGCCGTCCTTGACGAACGAGGTATTGAGGACGCCGACGCCGAATGCCACGAACAGGATCGGGACGAATTCGATCCGGGTGGACGAGGTGATTTCGTACATCGCAAGGTCGATGAGTGAAGCCGTGGCCAGGCAGGCGGTGGTGAGCAGGGTCGGTCCGTGCGGATGTCTCGACCAGAGATATCTGCGGCACAGCGAGGAGACGACGACGCCGGACAGGAATGCGACGAGCAGCAGGGCGGCGGCGACCGCGACATCGCTCTCGTCGCGAAAATAGCCGAGGACCGCGCGTTCGGTATTGCCCGTCATGAAGGTGACGAAGTATCCGGCGGTATGGGTGAATGCCGAGGCGCCGATGAGTCCGGCGAGCGCGGCGAGCACCCAGGACAATCGCGCGTCGGCATCGTAGAGCTCTTTTCTGCGGACCTCGTCCGGCTGGTTCACAGTTCAGACTCCTCCCGGGGCGGTTGACGTACCAAGTGAACCGCCCCGGCCGTGGAATTAGCCGGGGGAACGCCGAAGGATGTCTCGGTATTTGCCGAAAGACTCCCTTCGCCCCGAATGGAATTCGAGCGGCGTGCAATGCGCCCACGTACGCGGGTTACCGTGTGCTGTGGATTCTGTTTTCGACTACGTGCTGACCGCGCCGCTCGACGAAACACCCATCGGGAGCGTCGCGGACGCTTGGTCGAGGCATCGGGCAGTGGCGCAGGGGTTCGGTACGCCGATGGATGCGGCGATAGCGGGCGGATTCGGCGCCGACCGGCTCGGGTACGCCTTCCTTTCGGGCTATCAGGAGGCGATCTGGGCACTGATACCGGGGCTGGCCGCCGAGGGGCTGGCCGCCGAGGATATGGTCGCGGTGTCCGCGACCGAGACCGGGGGCGCGCATCCTGCGGCGATCAGAACCACGCTGGTCCAGACCGGCGGGGTGTGGACGGTGCGCGGCACCAAGACGTTCACCACTCTGGGTGCGATGGCTCGGCGGCTGCTGGTGATCACGAGCACCGGTACGGATGCGGACGGTCGCAACAGTCTGCGTGCCGTACTGGTACCGGTCGACCAGTCGGGGGTTACCGTCACCGATCTGCCGCCGATCGCGTTCGCGCCCGAAATCCGGCATGCCACCGTCACCTTCGCGGACGCGCTCGGTGAACCGCTGCCGGGGGACGGGTACGCGGATTTCCTCAAACCGTTCCGCACGATCGAGGACGCGCACGTGCTGGCGGCGGCGCTCGGCTGGCTCGTGCGAATCGGCAGGCGCGCGGGATGGCCGCGGTCGACGCAGCAGCGATTGCTCGCCGCGCTGGCATCGCTACGTGGACTCGACATGTCGCGGCCGACCTCACCGGGGGTGCATATCGCGCTGGGGGGTCTGCTCGAACAGGTCGATCGGTTGATCGCTGAGCTGGACTGGCTGTGGCGGCTGGTCGATCCGGTGGACAGCGAGCGGTGGGATCGGGATCGTCCGCTGCTGTCGACGGCCGGACGGGTGCGGGCGTTGCGGTTGGCGACGGCCTGGCGCGCGGTGGGGGAGCCGATCGACCCCGAGTGAGTCGATTCGAACTGTCCCGGAAAATGGGGAGCGGGCCTCGGCGAAGGGGGGGAGTTAGCCGAGGCCCGCGTAAGGTCGGCCCGGGGGGGAGGGGCCGACGTGAACGATCCTACGCGATGATTCGCGATTGTGTGTGCGTGGGGATCACCACTTCCGAAGTTTTTCGGGTGCGGGTTTTCCGGTCGATTACCCGGGTATGGGGGTCGCGCGCGACGCATCCACTCGGAAGCGGCTACATGTTTGCCAAAAATGTTGCGTTGCATTGATTTACGTTCATCACACGGGTCTCACCGGGGGCGTGTGGCGATCACCGCGGACCTGCCGAACGGTCGCTGGGCGGGCGGTTTCGGACCGATCGGCGTCGGGGAATCAGCAGATTGTGTCGGATCTTCCGCGTGTCGCGCGACGCTGGCATGTCGGGCGGACGCGCGTTCGGTCGAATCTGTCGTACCCCGGTGCCATCATGTGCGCGTGCTCACGGCAACAGTTCGCGCAGCCCCTCCTTATCGACTCCACTCACCATGGCCCGGCGGGGGAGAGTACCGGTCGTGCCCGAACAGGGCAGTCGGCTACCGGCGACCGGGGCACGACCCACGCCGCGTGATCGACCCGGCCGTATCCAGAATCGGTAAACCCGAGCACGGCCTGATCCGGGATGCGGCCTTTCGCCTTTCGGTGACTCGCGCAGGCCCGATACCAGCGCCGAAAAAACCGGGTGAAATTATCCGATTCTCGGACAATACTGACCCGGGTATCGGCCGGACGTCCGATCCAGCGCCACAGCTTCGACGTCCGTACGTCGGACGTCGATCGAACATCGTCATCGAGAAAATCCGAACGTCAGGAGAATCATGCCCGACGCAATAGTCGCCGAGGGTCTCGTCAAACGCTACGGTCAATTGGTCGCCCTCGATGGACTCGATCTCTCGGTGCCGGAAGGCACTGTCACCGCGTTGCTCGGCCCCAACGGCGCGGGTAAGACCACTACTGTCCGGGTGCTGACCACCCTGCTCATCCCCGACGCGGGCCGTGCGACCGTGGCTGGCATCGATGTCCTCGGCAACCCGCAGGCTCTCCGTTCCCGGATCGGGGCGTCGGGTCAGTACGCCGCCGTCGACGAATACCTCACCGGATTCGAGAATCTGGAAATGGTGGGTCGGCTGTACCACATGGGGGTGCAGCGCAGTAAGGAACGCGCCCGCGAACTGCTCGATCGGTTCCGGCTCAGCGATGCCGCGGATCGGCCGGTCAAGGGTTACTCCGGCGGTATGCGCCGCAGGCTCGACCTGGCCGGTGCGCTGGTGGCGAATCCGCCCGTGCTCTTCCTCGATGAGCCGACGACGGGGCTCGACCCGAGGGCCAGACTCGATCTCTGGGATGTCATCGAGGAATTGGTCGCTGGCGGCACGACGTTGCTGCTCACCACGCAATATATGGACGAAGCCGATCGACTGGCCGACGCCATCGCGGTCATCGATCATGGCAAGGTGATCGCCCGCGGCACCGCGGACGAGCTGAAAACCCTGGTCGGTGGCGACCGCATCGAACTCACGGTCGACCACGTCGACAATCTCGGCATCGCCGAGCAGGCGCTGAAAGGCTTGGCGGACGGCGAAATCCAAGTGGAGCCCGGTCTGCGGCGGATTACGGTACCGGTCAGCAACGGCTCACAGGCCCTGGTCGACGCGATCGGGTTGCTCGCGACCAACGACGTCAAGATCCACGATGTCGCGCTGCGCCGCCCGTCTCTCGATGACGTCTTTCTCACCCTCACCGGACACGAGGCCGACGAGAGCATCAGCCACGCGAGCGTTGACTCGATCGATGGTTCCGGTGGCGGTCGCGGCGCCGACCTGCTGGACAAGACGGAAGGAAAGGTGAGATGACCGCAGCCACCGGGGATATCGCGCGGATGAGTGTGGGTGAACGCCTGGCCATCGTGGTCAACGACAGCAGGACCATCGCCAAGCGCAATGTCATCAAGATCAAGCGCGTCCCCGATGTGCTGATCTTCTCGACATTGTCGCCGATCATGTTCGTGCTGCTGTTCGCCTATGTCTTCGGCACCGCGATCCAGGTGCCGGGGATGGAAGGCGGCTATCGGGAATTTCTCATCGCCGGCATTTTCGCCCAGACCGTGGTGTTCGGTGCCACCTTCACCGGCGCCGGGCTGGCCGAGGATATGCAGAAGGGCATCATCGACCGGTTCCGGTCGTTGCCGATGGCGCCGTCGGCGGTACTGGTCGGCCGCACCATCAGCGACGTCGTCATCAACGTGGTCAGTCTGATCGTTATGTCGCTGACCGGTCTACTGGTCGGGTGGCGCATCAGGGGGTCGTTCCTGGACGCGGTGTTCGCCTACGTATTGCTGCTGCTGTTCGCCTATGCGGTGTCCTGGATCATGGCCGTCGTCGGTCTGCTGGTCCGCGCGCCGGAGGTTTTCAACAATGCCAGCTTCATGGTGATCTTCCCGCTCACCTTTCTGGCCAACACATTCGTGCCGCTGGAGAATCTGCCGACGTTCCTGAAGGTCTTCGCCGAATGGAATCCGGTCTCGGCGGTCACTCAGGCCACCCGTGAACTGTTCGGCAACACCAGTCCGGCCGTGCCGACGTCGGACGCGTGGCCCATGCGGCACCCGGAGATCACCACGCTGGCATGGGTGGTGATCATCCTGGTGGTTTTCGTCCCGCTCTCGTTGCGTCAGTACAAGCGGACCGTCAGTCGCTGAGACGGCTCGACCGGTCGGCGCGCAGGCGCGTCAGCGACCGTTCTCGGCGCCGGCTCCCGCCAAGGGGGTCGGCGCCGCGCCGTTTCGGGAGTACCCGATGCGCGGCGGGGCCGCGGCGGGCTCGGGCGGCTGCGGCCGCTTGCTGCGCACCAGCCAGGCCGCGCCACCGGCCAGTGCGACGAGGACCGCGGCAATCAGAGAACGTGTGGGTACGCGCATGCGCCTCGAGGTCATTCGACCACTGTGGCACAACCGGATGAACCATGCTTCGGGTGCCGGTCATCTGGCCGTACCCGAAGGTCGCCCGGAGGTACCGGGGAGGCCGCTGACCAGGTGCGAGTCGTATCCGCCGAAGGGGGCGCGCCCTGCGGGGGCGGTGCGATCACCGATCGTCGACCGCATACGCGGTGTCCCGGCTACCCGGAGCGCCGGTCTGTCGCCGATCCGTGACTAGCATGGCGGGGTGACCTCACCGATTCAGACCGCCGGTGCGACGCTGCACACCAACTACGGCGACATCAAGATCGCCCTCTTCGGCAACCACGCCCCGAAGACGGTGCGGAACTTCCTCGGCCTCGCCGACGGTTCGGCTTCGTACACCACCCTGAACGCGAGTGGGGGCAGCACCGGGCCGTTCTACGACGGCGCTACCTTCCATCGGGTGATGGCGGGTTTCATGATCCAGGGTGGCGATCCCACCGGAACCGGTCGTGGCGGACCCGGCTACGAATTCGGTGATGAATTCCATCCGGACCTGCGCTTCGACCGCGCCTACCTGCTCGCCATGGCGAATGCCTCGCGGCCGAAGACCAACGGTTCGCAGTTCTTCATCACCGTCAGCGCGCAGCCGCACCTGAATCGCAAGCACACCATCTTCGGCGAGGTCATTGATCCCGATTCGCGAAAGGTCGTCGACGCGATCGCGGCCACGCCGACGGATAGGAACGACCGACCCAAGGAGCCGGTGATCATCTCCGCGATCACGATCGAATAATCAGATGAATCCTCAGCCGCCCGCCCAGACGTGCGTCCGTCACCCCGATCGCGCCACCGGGCTGGCGTGCACACGTTGCGGGCGGCCTTCCTGTCCGGAATGCCTGCGCCCGGCCGCCGTCGGCCAGCACTGTGTCGACTGTCTACGGCAGGATCAGCGCGCTATGCCTGCGATGCGCACCGTCGCGGGCGCGACGGTGGCGCGCTCACCGATTCCGTACGTGACCTATGTGCTGGTCGCGGCCAATATCGTGATCTTCGCGATCACCGCCGTGCAGTCGAAGAGCCTGGTCGACAACTACTACCGGTCCCCGCTGTTCGCGCGCTGGGTGCTGGTTCCGGATCTGGTGGCCGATGGTCAGTGGGTACGGGTCCTGGGGGCCGGCTTCCTGCACTGGGGTCCGATCCACCTCGCGTTGAATATGTTCGCGCTGTGGGTGGTGGGTCGAAGCCTCGAACCGGCGCTCGGGCGGCTGCGATATCTTGCGGTCTACCTGGTCGCGTTGCTCGGAGGTTCGGCCGCGAGCATGATCTTCCAGGATTCCAACGCTGCCGCCGCGGGCGCGTCGGGTGCGGTGTACGGACTGTTCGGTGCGATCACCGTGCTGTTGATCCGGGTACGGCAGAATCCGAATCAGATGCTGATCCTGATCGGTATCAACATCTTCATCAGCTTCTCGTTGCCGGGTATCTCGCTGTCCGGACATCTCGGTGGTCTGTTGGCGGGCACCCTGGCCACGCTCGGTGTGCTCTTCGTCCCGGAATGGTTGCGCGTCGGCTCGCAGGAGGCGGCGCGCAGTATCGGATGGGCGTCGATCGCGGCGGTCGGGTTCGTGGATCTCCTGGCGATCGGCATCGCCGCCGCGGCACTGGCCTAGCGGGGCGCCCTCACCCGGCGGTAAAGAGTGACGTTTCACGTGAAGCATTGCCGCCGGACGGTGGCTACGACGATGGCGGGGCGGCGAGTCCGTTGGCGAGGAGGGCGTCGAAGACGTCCTCGGGATGGGTGCCCAGGTCCCAGCGACCGAAAATCAACAGATGTTCGGCGCCGTCGTGTTCGCGTACATCGATTTCGAGCATCGGCATCTTGCGCCCGAGCCGCCGGTAACCGACCATCCGTACCCGAACGATCTGGCTCGGTGCGTACTCGGTGGGGCCGATCAGGTTGCGTACCACCAGCCGGGGGTTCGATCCGGGCACGACGGCCAAGCGCGGACGCTGCCGGAACCCGAGTACGGCGAGCCCGAAGAGGCCGAGCGCGGCGAGCGCGATGAGAAGTCTGCCCGCGTTGTCGTTGCTGAGGACCGCGGCGCCCGCGAGTATCACGGCGCCCACTGATACCGCGTAGAGCGCGGAAGTGGGCGTGGTCCAGGCGAGACGCGCCTGTGGCGATTCAGGGCTCACGTATCACTTTCCCCATCGATCCTCGAGTTGTCCACAGGGTCATCCACAGGTGTGAATGAATGACACGTCTGTAATCAGGCGTTCGACTCCCGGCCGACTCAGCGCCACCGCATGGTCATGATCAGGCCGATCACCATGAGACCGAAGCCGATCAGGAAGTTCCAGGCGTTCAGATCGTTCATCCAGCTGATTTGCTCGGCGGCCAAGTAGTACACCAGCAGCCACACCAGCCCGGCCAGCATGAACCCGAGCATGATCGCCACATACCAGACCGGAGACGGCCCGGCCTTGACTTTCACCGGGATCCGGCTCGCGGGGTTGATCGTATAGTCGGCCTTCTTACGGACCTTCGACTTAGGCATGACGTCCTCGTGTTCGGCGTGCAGGTCGGTACCGGCGGGGCGGATTCGGTTGAATTATGTATCGAACGCGCTCGCCGCGGTGCCCGATCCGGTGGCAGCCGGGAGCGGTCCGGGACGGGGCTCGGATGCCCTCCGGTGTGGTTCCAGGCTATCTCGAGTGGTAATGCCTGCGACGCCCCGAGGGGTAGCCACGTAATCTCGAACCATGCGTGTACTGGTCGTCGACAACTACGACAGCTTCGTGTTCAACCTGGTGCAGTATCTCGGCCAGTTGGGGGTCGAGGCTGTGGTCTGGCGTAACGACGACCCGCAGTTGGCGGATCTGGACGCGGTCGTGACCGATTTCGACGGCGTGCTGATCAGTCCCGGCCCCGGCTCCCCGGACCGAGCGGGGGTGAGCATCGAACTGGTGCACGCCTGTGCCAGGCGAGCGACCCCGCTGCTTGGCGTCTGCCTGGGACATCAGGCGATCGGCGAGGCGTTCGGCGCCACCGTCACCAGGGCGCCGGAACTGCTGCACGGCAAAACCAGTTCGGTCTTCCATACCGGCGCGGGAGTCCTGGCCGGGCTGCCCGATCCGTTCACCGCCACCAGGTATCACTCGCTCACGGTGCTGGAGAACACCATTCCGGCGGAGATCGAGGTGATCGGACGCACCGAATCCGGCATCGTGATGGCGATGCGTCATCGCACCTTGCCGATCCACGGTGTGCAATTCCATCCGGAGTCGGTACTCACCCAGGGCGGGCATCGCATGCTGGCGAATTGGCTCGAGGTCTGCGGTGAGCGTCCGGCCGAGGGCTTGATCGACCTGCTCGAGGCAGAGGTCGCGGCGCTGGTGTTGCAGTGAGGGCGGTGGCATTCGGGACGGTGGCATTCTGGGCGGTGGCATTCTGGGCGGTGGCATCCGAGACAGTGGCGGAAGGCTTCGGAGTTTTCAGAGTTTTCGGAGTCTTCGGGGCCGCCCGATGACGCGTCCGCACGTGCTTCTCTCGGTGGCGGTGAGTCTGGACGGCTATATCGATGACGCGAGTGACGAACGTCTGCGCCTGTCCGACGACGCGGATTTCGATCGTGTCGACGAAGTCAGGGCCGAATCGGACGCGATCCTCATCGGAGCGCAAACCCTGCGTCGCGACAATCCTCGGCTGCTGGTGCACAGCGCCGAGCGCAGGGCCGTCCGCGTCACCGCGGGGAAACCGGAATATCCGCTGAAGGTCACGGTCACCGCGAGCGGCGAGGTAGACGCGGGCCTGAGGTTCTGGCATCACGGCGGCGACAAGCTCGTCTACGCCACCGACGCGGGCGCGGCGCGAATCGGGGATCGCCTCGCCGGACTCGCCGAGGTGGCGGCGCTTGGCCGGGAGATCGACTTCGGTGTGCTCCTCGATGATCTGGGAGCACGCGGTATCGACAGACTGATGGTCGAGGGCGGCACCGGTATGCACACGGCATTTCTCGCCGCGGATCTCGTCGACGAACTGCACGTGGCTGTCGCGCCGATCCTGATCGGGGATGCGGGGGCGCCGCGATTCGTCGGTCCCGCCGAGTATCCGGGCGGGGCCGCGCGCAGGCTGGGGCTGGTCGACGTCGCCAGGGTCGGGGATATGGCGTTGCTGCGCTACGCCCCGCGAGCGTCGGCGAACGGATGACCCGATGACTTTCTACGACCCGGCACGACTCGCACGCGGATCGGTGAGCCCCTCGGCGGATCGGTCGAATCGTTCTCCGGCGTCCGGAGGCGCCGACCAGTCTGATCAGGAAGCAGCGACCGACCGCCGCTTCATGTCCGAGGCGATCGAATGGGCGCGCAGATGCCCACCGAGTGAGACGGCGTTCTCGGTGGGCGCGGTGATCGTCACCGACGGCGCGGTGCTGTCCACCGGGTACTCGCGGGAGACCGACGCGAAAGTACACGCGGAGGAATCCGCGCTGAACAAACTGGACGTCAACGATCCGCGACTGGCCGCGGCGACGATCTACAGCACACTCGAGCCCTGTTCACAGCGAGCCACCGCGACCCGCCCGCCGTGCACCGACCGAATCATCGCGGCCGGGATCTCCAGAGTCGTCATCGCCTGGCGCGAACCGTCGACCTTCGTCACGAACTGCGTCGGCGTGGAGAAGTTGCGACAGCACGGCATCACGGTGGTGGAACTGGCCGACCTGGCCGAGGAGGCCAGGTCGGTGAATCAGCACCTCGAATTGTAGTCAGGGCCTGCCGTAGATCGCGGTGACGAATTCGCTGAGTTGGTGGTCGTCGAGGTGACGGGCCAGATCGGCCTCGCTGATCATGCCGACCAGGCGCTTGTCCTCGATGACCGGCATCCGTTTGACGCGATGGCTTTCCATCTCATCGAGAACCTCGTCGATGTCGGCGTCGGCATCGACCCACCGAGGCGTCGATTCACACAGTTGCGCGGCAAGGGTTCCGGCCGGGTCGCAATTGCGGGCAAGGCATTTCACCACGATGTCGCGGTCGGTGATGATGCCGCACATCCGCTGGTGCTCGTCGGCGACGACCAACGATCCGACGCCGAGTTCGGCCATCACACGCGCGGCCCGCTCGACGGTGTCGTCCTTGGAGATCCACTGGGCGCCCGGCTTCATGATGTCCCTGGCAGTGGTCATAGAGCTACCTCCTCGTTCAGCAGTGCTGGGTGGGTGGAGCACGCCCCATTCTTCCGCTGCGCAGACCGATAGGTCTGTGTTTCGGCGCAACTGATTCGGAGAGCAGGGCGCGAAAGAAAAGGCCCGGTGACGCGCAGTGGCGTTACCGGGCCTTCGGAGCGAACGGGCCCTACGGCGGGCCGAGCACGCCGGTGGTGATCGTGATCGTCCCGGTTTTCGAGATCGAGGACCCGGTCGCAGGCTGCTGATTGAGGATCCGGCCGACGCTGCCCGTATCGAAGGTGCCCTGGGTGTTCTGGTTGATCTGGCTCACGCTGCCGGTCCAGCCCGCCTGGCGGAGTCGATCCAGCGCCTGGGTGGGAGTCAGGCCGACGAGGGTGGGCATGGTGATCTGGTCACCGCTCGAGACCTGGACCGTCACCGAGGAACCCTTGTCGGCCATGGTGCCGCCGGCCGGGTTGGTGGAGATCACCTCGCCCTTGGGCTTGGACGACGCAACCTCCTGGATGGTGATCGTGAAGCCGGCGCTGTCCACCAGATTCGGCTGCGCGACGCTGATGTCCTGGCCGACGACACTGGGCACCCTGACCTGCTCGGGCCCCTTGCCGATGATGACGATGACCGCTTGGTCCACATCGACCCTGGTCCCCGCGGACGGCTCGGTGCCGATCACCTTGTCGGTGTCCTGCTCGCTCGATTCGCGCCGCTGCACACTCGGATTCATCCGCAGGCCCTTGGAATTCAATTCCTGTTCAGCCTGCTGCTGGGTCAGCCCATCCAGCCGGGGCACGGGCACCTGCGCGGGACCGGTCGAGACCTGCACGGTGACCGTACTGCCCTTGTCGATGCGCGATCCTCCCAGCGGCTGGGTGGAGATGACATTGCCGGTCGCGACTTTGCCGTCCGGTTTCTGCTGGATAGCCACCGTGAAGCCGAGCCGCTGCAGCGCGTCCTGCGCCTGCTGCTGCGATTTGTTCGACAGATCGGGTACAGCGACCTGATCTGGCTTACTACCGGGCCCGATCAGTACCCAGAACAGGGCGAAGATCACCGCGAGCCCGGCGGCGGCGCCGAGGGCCAGATAGGCGGTGCGGCGGGGGCTGCCCGGCTCGGTGGCCTCCTGTTCGGCGGTGTCGTCCTTGCGTTCGACGGTGCGGAAGTTGCGCGGCGCCGGCTCGTTGGACCCGAAGACGGTGGTGCGATCCTCATCGGTCATCACCATCGGCGCGCTCGGCTTCTGCCCGCCGAGCACCCGGATCAGATCCGCCCGCATTTCGGCGGCGGTCTGATACCTGTTGGCCGGATTCTTGCTCATTGCCTTGAGGACAACGGAATCCAGCTCGCGTGGAACGCCGTTGTACACGTGCGACGGCAGCCGGGGATCTTCCCTGACGTGCTGGTAAGCCACGGCGACCGGCGAGTCACCGGTGAAAGGCGGTTCGCCGGTCAGAATTTCGAAGAGTACGCAGCCGACGGAATACACATCCGAGCGAGCGTCTACCGTCTCGCCGCGGGCCTGCTCGGGTGAAAGGTATTGCGCGGTACCGATTACCGCGGCGGTCTGGGTCATCGGATTGGAACTGTCGGCCAGCGCCCTGGCGATGCCGAAGTCCATCACCTTCACCGCACCGGCGCGGTTGATCATGATGTTGGCCGGTTTCATATCGCGGTGCACGATTCCGGCCTTGTGGCTGAAATCGAGTGCGGCGCACACATCGGCGATGATCTCCATGGCGCGGCGCGGTGCCAGCGGACCCTTGCCGCGCACGATATCGCGCAGGGTGTCGCCGTCCACGTACTCCATGACGATGTAGGGCAGCGGCCCACCGTCGATCTCGGCTTCGCCGGTGTCGTAGACGGCGACGATGGCCGGATGGTTGAGCGCGGCGGCATTCTGCGCCTCGCGCTTGAAGCGCAGATAGAACGTGGGGTCGCGTGCGAGGTCGGCGCGCAGCACCTTGATCGCGACATCGCGGCTCAGCCGCAGATCTCGCGCCTTGTGCACCTCCGACATTCCACCGAATCCGATGATCTCGCCCAGCTCATAGCGGGAACCGAGATTCTTCGGGGTCGTCATGGCTGTCCTTGCGAAGAAGTGGGCGGCGCACTGTGAGTGACCGAGGGGCCTCGGGCACCGGGAGCTTCCGAAAATGGTAAGTCGAGCGTCGGGAACCAGGTGCGAGTGGTGGTCGGACTGCCGGTCTTACTCTTCTTGGTCGTAGTCGGCGCCGCCGTCGTTGTGGGTGGCGTTGTTGTTGTCGGTTCCGGCGTTGTCGTCGGCGGTTCGGTGGTCGTCGACTCCGGCGCGTCCGTGGTCGGCGGCGGCACGGGCGGCAGCTGCCGGGTCGTGGTTGCCTGCGGCGCCGTGGTGGTGGGCGGCTGCGTGGGCGGTGCGATGCTCGTGGTGGCGGGCGTCCGGGTCGGATTCGGATTGGTGTCGCCGCCGAACAGCAACCAGATCGCGGCTCCGCCCAGTAGCACAGCGCCGATGCCGAGGGCGGCCAGCCATTTCTGCGTGCCGGTCCAGCCGCCATTGTGTGTCGGCGGTCTGGTGCCCGGCGCGCCGGGATTCATCGCGGTCGGCGCGACACCCGCCGCGCCGACCGCACCCGTCGGCGCGCCGTAGCGCATGGTCGGACCGTCCTGCTGCTGACCCGACGGCAGGATCGTGGTGGGACCGGGCGGAAGTATTCTGGTGGCGCCCTCGGTGGCGGGACCGGCCGCACTCGCGCCGTGCGGCGTCGGCGGACGGTGACCCGCCCTGACCGCCGCGACGGCGTCGGCGAATTCGCCGCCGCTGGCGTAGCGCCGATCGGGGTCCTTACCCATGGTGATCTCGATGAGTTCACGCACATTGGGCGGCAGGTCGGACGGCATCGGCGGCGGAGTGTCGCGGACGTGTTTCATCGCGACCGTGATCGCGCCGTCGCCGCTGAACGGGCGATGACCGGCCAGGACCTCGTAACCGACGACGCCGAGCGAGTAGACGTCACTCGCCGCCGTGGCATCCTCGCCGACGGCCTGCTCCGGGGCGATGTACTGCGCTGTGCCCATGACCATGCCGGTCTTGGTGACGGGGGAGGCGTCCACCGCCTTGGCGATACCGAAATCGGTGATCTTCACCTGACCGGTCGGCGTCACCAGGATGTTGCCCGGCTTCACGTCGCGGTGCACGACACCGGCGGCGTGGGCGACCTCGAGTGCGCGTCCGGTCTGCTCCAGCAGGTCGAGGCCCTGCACGACCGAGAGCCGGTTGAGCCGGTTGAGCACGGTGTTCAGCGGCTCACCCTGTACCAATTCCATGACCAGATACGCGGTCTCGCCCGCGGACGGATCGTAGGTCTCGCCGTAGTCGTAGATCCCGGCGATGCCGGGATGGTTCAGTTGCGCCGTCGTCTTGGCCTCGGTTCGGAACCGTTGCCGGAAGGTCGGGTCGGCGGAGAATTCGGCCTTGAGCACCTTGACCGCGACGCGGCGGTCGAGCCGGGTGTCGAGCGCCTCCCACACCTGACCCATGCCACCCGTGGCGATGAGTCGTTGCAGGCGGTAACGGTCCGCGATCATCGCACCGTTGTTCAGCATCGGGGCCCCCGTACCTCTCGTACGTTCATATCGTTCAGCCCCCCTGGATGCCGGCGTCGAGCACGGCACGGGCGATAGGCGCCGCCACCGAGCCGCCGGTGGCCGCCAATGCCCGGTCGCCGCCGTCCTCCACGATCACCGCGATGGCGATCTTCGGATTCTGGGCGGGGGCGAACGCGATGTACCAGGCGTGCGGCGGGGTGGAGCGCGGGTTCTCGCCGTGTTCGGCGGTACCGGTCTTGGACGCGATGGTGTAGCCGGATCGGCCGCCACCGACGGTGTTCTTCTCGGAGGCGACCATCATGGTGGTCAGCTGGGACGCGACTTGCGCGCTCACGGCTTGGCCAACCGAGACGGGTTTGGTTTTGGACAACTCGCTCAGATCGGGTCCCTGCAACTGGTCGACGAGATAGGGCTGCATCCGCACGCCACCATTGGCGACAGTCGCCGCGATGACCGCGTTGTCCAGCGGGGTGAGTGCCACATCGCGCTGGCCGATGCTGCTCTGGCCGAGCGCGGCGTTGTCGGAGATGGTGCCGACCGTACTCTCGGCCACCGGCATGGGAATACCCCCGTGGGGTCCGATGCCGAACGCGGCGGCCTCGTCCTTGAGGTTCGCGGCCCCGACGCGCAGCCCGAGTTCGACGAAGGCGGTGTTGCAGGAGAACCGGAACGCGTCGGTGAGCGACGCGGTCGGGCCACCGCCGCAACTGGAGCCGTTGTAATTCTCCAGCGTCGTCGTGGTGTCGGGAAGTGTGATCGTCGGCGCGGCGGTGAACTGATCGTCCGGGGTGGCGACCCGGTTCGCCAGTGCGGCGGCCGTGACCACCACCTTGAACGTGGAGCCGGGGGGATAGGTCTGCGAGACAGCGCGATTGAGCATCGGCTTGTCCGGATCGCCGGTCAGGTTTTCCCACGCTTGGGTCGTCGCCGCGCCGTCGTGCCCCGTCAGTTGGTTGGGGTCGTAGCTCGGCGTGGAGACCATGGTGAGGATCTTGCCGGTACTCGGCTCGATCGCGACCACCGAGCCGGTATAACCCTTCGCCGTCAACTGGTCGTAGGCCACCTTCTGCATCACCGGGTCGAGCGTGGTCAGCACGTTGCCGCCGCGCGGATCGCGACCCGAGACCATATCGATCAGGCGCTGCCCGAACAGTTGACTATCGGACCCGTTGAGGACCGAGTCCTCGGCGCGTTCCAAACCGGTGCTGCCGTACTGGATCGAGTAGAAGCCGGTGGCGGGAGCGTAGGCCTGCGGATCGGTGGGGTAGGTGCGCAGGTACTTGTAGCGGTCTTCCGTCGCGACCGAACTGGCCAGCACGGTGCCGCCCGCCGATATCTGTCCGCGCTGGCGCGCGTACTCGTCCAGCAGGACACGGGAGTTGCGCGGGTCGGTGCGGTAGTCGTCGGCCTTGATGACCTGGATGTAGGTCGCGTTGACCAACAGCGCGACGATCATCACCATCACCGCGACCGCGACCCGTCGTAGTGGCGTGTTCATTCCTGTGGCCTCGTCTCCGAGCGACGCAACAGCTCTGTCGTTGCTTCGGCGATGGGGGCGACGGGCTCCTTCTTACGAACAGGGGCGGGCGCGCGGGCGGCGTCGGACACCTTGATCAGCAACGCGAGCAACGCGTAGTTGGCCAGCAGCGAAGAGCCGCCGTAGGACATGAACGGTGTGGTCAGACCGGTCAGCGGGATCAGTTTCGTGACACCGCCAACGACGACGAACAGCTGGATCGCGATGGTGAACGACAGTCCGGCGGCGAGTAGTTTCCCGAAGCTGTCGCGGACCGCGATGGCGGTTCGCAGGCCGCGCAGCACGAAGACCAGGAACAGGATCAGCACGGCGGTCAGCCCGATCAGACCGAGTTCCTCACCGATGGTCGTGATGATGAAGTCGGTATTGGCGAAGGGCACCTGATTCGGTCGCCCACTGCCGAGCCCCGTTCCCGCGAGGCCGCCGGTCGCGAGCCCGAACAGCGATTGGGAGATCTGGTAGCCGGTGTTGTTGTAATCGGCGAACGGATCAAGCCAGGTGTCGGTGCGCACCCTGACGTGGGAGAAAGAGTTGTAGGCGAAGAAGAAACCGAGGGCGAGCAGGCCACCGCCGATGATCAGCCAGCCGACGCGTTCGGTCGCGATGTAGAGCATCACGAGCACGGTGCTGAAGATCAGCAGCGAGGTGCCGAGGTCCTTTTCGAAAACCAGCACCGCGATGCACACGATCCACACCACGAGGATGGGGCCGAGGTCGCGGGCCCGCGGGAACTCCATGCCGAGCATATGTCTGCCCGCGGTGGTGAACAGGTCACGCTTGGCGACAAGCACCGAGGCGAAGAAGATGATCAGCAGAATTTTCGCGAACTCGCCCGGCTGCACGCTGAATCCGGGCAACCTGATCCAGATCTTCGAGCCGTTGGTCTGCGAGAACCGGTCCGGCAGCAAGGCCGGGATCATCAGCGCCACGAGGCCGATCAGTCCGAGGGTGTAGCTGTAGCCGGCCAGGGTCCGGTAGTCGCGCAGCACGACGAGCACCGCGATGAAGACCGCCATGCCGAGTCCGGTCCACATGATCTGCTGATTCGCGTCCGGGGACGGGATCGACAGCGAGTTGAATTCGGCGTTCTGCGCCGCGCCGAGGTCGAGCCGGTGGATCAGGACGAGTCCCAGTCCGTTGAGTACGGCGACGACCGGCAGCAGCAGCGGATCGGCGAACGGCGCGAAACGACGGACCGCGAGATGCGCGATCGCGAACAGCGCGAGGAATGCGAGCCCGTATTTGGCGATATCCCAGGTGATCGACTGCTCCTGGCTGGCTTCGACCAGGAACAGCGAAATAGTGGTGAGCAGCGCCGCGAAAGCCAGCAGCACCAGTTCGGCATTGCGTCGTGTCGACGGTGGCGGCGCGGGAGCGAATCCGCCGGGCGGACTGGGAAATGCCCCAGCGGACGGCGGTGCTGGTGCGGACATCAGTCCGTCACCCGGCAGTTCTCCCCCGCGATCTGGGGGTTCGGCGACGCGGTCGACGTCGGCGCGGTGGTCTCCACCTTCGTCGGTGTCTTGACGTCGGTTCCCCTGGTGTCACCCGGGTTCGGCGCGGACGGCGTATCCGCCGGGTTCGCCGCAGGCGGTGTGTCGGTCGGCGCTGGTGCGGGCGGCGCGTCGGTCGGGTTCGCCGCGGGCGGCTGCGCCGGATCGTTGGGCACCACGCCCGGCTGAGCGGGCTGGGTCGGTTGAGCCGGCTGCTGCTGTTCTTTCGGCTGGCACGGCGGCAGCAACTCCTGCTTGGCGAGCAGTCGCATCTGATCCTCGGCTTTACCGAGGGAACCCGGCGGCAACCCCTTCACCACCTGATCGCGTCCGGTCTGTTTGAGATCGCTGACCCGCAACGTCTTACACGACGACGGCAGCTGGGTGCCCGTCTTCAGCATGGTGAGTTCGCCGGATTTGTTGACACAGCCCACGGTGTCGACCTCGTGGATCGAATATCCGAGGATGGAGCCGGGCAGCCCGCGCATGATCACGACCTGGCCGCCGTCGGCGCCGACGTAGTAGTTGCTGCGAATCATCTTGTAGCCGATGACGAGTCCGATGCCGACGGCCAGTATCAGCGCCACCGCGAGCATGATCCAGCGCAGCCGGTGCGATTTTCCTGTCGCGGGTGGTTCGGGGGTGGACGCGGCCCGGCGGGGCGGCGTCGCCCTCGGCGGGCGCATCGCGGCGGCCCGGCCCGCCGCGGTATTCGGCGGCGGGGAGTCCTCGTCCTGACCCGAGGCCGCGCCCGCGACGATCGGGTGACTCTGCCCGTAGTCGAGATCGATGACGTCGGCGACGACCACGGTGACGTTATCCGGGCCACCGCTGCGCAACGCGAGCTCGATGAGCCGGTCGGCGCAGTCGTCGGTGCTGCCCTCACGCATGGTGTTGGCGATGGTCTCGTCGCTGACCACATCGGAGAGGCCGTCGGAGCACAGCAGGTAACGATCGCCCGCCCATGCTTCGCGCATGATGAGCGTAGGCTCGATCTCGTTGCCGGTCAGCGCCCGCATGATCAGCGAACGCTGCGGATGGGTGTGTGCCTGCTCGGGTGTGATTCTTCCCTCATCGACCAGTGACTGAACGAAGGTGTCGTCCCTGGTGATCTGGGCGAGTTCGCCGCCGCGCAGCAGATAGGCGCGCGAGTCGCCGATATGCACGAGCCCGAGTTTCTTACCCGCGAACAGGATTGCGGTGAGCGTGGTGCCCATACCGTCGAGTTCGGGTTCTTCTTCGACTTGGTCGGCGATAGCGGCGTTGCCCTCGTGGGTCGCCGCGTCGAGTTTGCCGAGCAGGTCGTCGCCGGGTTCGTCGTCGTCCAGATGGGCGAGCGCGGCGATCATCAGCTGCGATGCCACCTCGCCTGCGGCGTGGCCGCCCATACCGTCGGCGAGTGCGAGCAGCCTTGCGCCCGCGTAGACGGAATCCTCGTTGTTACCTCGGACGAGGCCGCGGTCGCTGCGCGCTGCGTAGCGGAGAACAAGTGTCACGATCGCAGCTCGATCACTGTTTTGCCGACACGAACGGGAGTGCCGAGGGGAACACGGACTGCGGTCGTCACTTTCGCGCGGTCGAGGTACGTGCCATTCGTCGAACCCAGATCTTCGACGTACCAATCGTCACCACGCGGAGAGAGTCGCGCATGCCTGGTGGAGGCGTAATCATCGGTGAGTACCAGCGTTGAATCGTCCGCACGACCGATCAGCACCGGTTGGGTGCTGAGCGTGATGCGAGTGCCGGCGAGTGAACCTTGAGTCACCACAAGATATTTGGCGCCCTTCTGGCCTCGGCTGAAGGAAGGCAGCACTGCGGAACCGCGTGCGGCCCTTGGCTGGATCCGAACGCCGGATGCCGCGTAGATGTCGCTGCGCAGAGTCCGCATGACCGCCCATACGAACAGCCACAACAGCAGCAGGAACCCCGCACGGGTCAATTGCAGGATCAATCCCTGCACGGCGTTCCACCTCCTGTTCGACCGTGTGTACGTCGGTGCCGTAGGTGCGGTTCGACCCACCCCCACAAGCCTGCTGGTCTTGCCCGGCCCCGAAGTGGCGCCGTGCGTGTTGGCAGCATCATAGGGCCGTCAGTCGATTTCGATCACGATAAGACCGCAGAACCCCTGATTACCATCGAGGGACGCGTCATGTCGTGACCTGCACCGGCGAGCTTACGGGATCACACGATACGGATCAGGATCTCGGAATGCCCGGCGCGGATCACATCACCGTCGGCTAGCTGCCAATCCTGGACGGGAGAACCGTTCACGAGAGTGCCGTTGGTCGAGCCGAGGTCGGAGAGCATCGCCGTCTGGCCGTCCCAGCGCACCTCGATGTGGCGGCGCGATACCCCGGTGTCGGGAAGGCGGAAATGCGCGTCCTGACCACGGCCGATGATGTTGCTGCCCTCGCGCAGCTGGTAGGTGCGGCCCGAGCCGTCGTCCAGCTGCAAGGTCGCCGAATAGCCCGAACCGGCCTGGGCGGCACCGGCATACGCGGCGGGCGCGGCATAGCCGGGCTGGGCGCCGTAGCCGGGCTGTTGCGAGTAGGCCTGGCCGTAGCCGCCCTGCTCCTCCTGGCCGTAGCCGGCCTGTTCGGAATAGGTCTGGTCGCCGTACGCGGGTTCGGCGTAACCCTGCTGGCCGTAGCTCTGCTGCGCGTAACCGGGCTGACCGTAGCCGGGATCGCCATACCCCTGGTCGGCGTAACCCTGCTGCTGGCCGTAACCGGGTTGGCCGTAGCCCTGCTCGCCGTAGCCGGCGGGCTGGCCGTAGCCGGGTTCCTGGTAGCCGGCGGGTTGGCCGTAGCCCTGTTCGCCATAACCTTGCTGGCCGTAGCCGGGGCGTTCGCCGCGTTCGCCGTAGCCGCCCGCGGGCTGGCCGTAGGCGGGGTCCTGATACGCCTGCTGGCCGTAACCGGCGCCCTGACCACCCTGCGGGTAGTCGTAGCCGTTCTGGTAGTCGCCATATCCCTGCTGCGACTCCGGAGCCTGGTAGTCCGAGCCACCGCCGTACGGCGCGGCGCCTCGGCCGTAGTCCTCGTGATACGCACCGTTCTGCGGACCGGGCCGCCCCGCCGGCGGCGGCGCGTACCCGCGGCTGCGTGGATCGGACTCCGCGGGCTCACGACTCGGGTCGTAGCCAGAGTTCTGCGTCATGGGGCCAGCTCCTGGTTGCGGGTGTGCAGGTCGTTGTGGCGGGGGTTCGGGGCTGCGAGCCTGGCTGGCCCTACGTCCGGCGTCGGGATCGACGCGGCCGCTCGCCCTGAACTGTCCGGTGTGCAGCGTAGGTGATGCCTCGAACGCTACGTGTACTTCGCCGTAGGTCTGCCACCCTTGATCGCGGATGTAGTCCTGGAGATGTTTGGCGAACGCGCGGGTGGTGAGGTCGTGGTCGGCATCGAGTTGTGCATGATCGGAAGAGTTGATCGTGATCACATAACTGTTGGGCGCGAGCAAGTGCCCGCCACCCACATCCTGGATGTGATCGGTGGCCTCACGCTGCAGCGCTGCCTCGACTTCCCGAGGAACGACACTGCCACCGAACGCGCGGGCGAAGGCATCGTCGACGGTACCCCTCAGGCGGCGCTCGAACCGGGAAACGATGCCCATCTCGGCCTCCCTTCGGTGAGCGTCTACCCGAGTCTCTACTCAATTCATAACAACGACACACCCGTATGGCGTGTCGTGTATCGACCACGTTCATTGCATGATATCCACGATCGTCCACACCTGTAACTCCCGGAAACGCCAGTAGGTTCCCCGTGTCGCCGGTAGGAGTCACAAGCCCCGTCGCTGCGCTGGTCAGGGGCCGATTTCGTATTTCACACAGGCCCGTGATACGTTCTTCGAGTCGCTCGGGCGAGTGGCGGAATGGCAGACGCGCTGGCTTCAGGTGCCAGTGTCCTTCGGGACGTGGGGGTTCAAGTCCCCCTTCGCCCACTTTCCTTGTTGAAAGGCCCGTGCTCTTCATGAGCACGGGCCTTTTCCTCGTCTCCGTAGGAGTCGAGTGGGTGGTTGTCGGCGCGGGCGTCAGGGGGCCGTGGCGGATAGGGGACGGGGTGTGGCGTTGTCGCGTTCGATGATGCGGGTATAGAGGCGGACGATGACGTCCATGAGGTCGGTGCCGAGATCTTCGGCGCGCTGGGCGGCGATTTCCAACGCCACCGCGGTGTCGGTCAATTCGGGGTCGCTGAGAGTTTCGTCGAGCACCATGCCGCTGATGGCCTGCTCGCGGGTCAATGGGGTGTAGGGCAACCAACTGAGGAACCAGTTCCCGCCCTTCGCCGTGGAAATGTACCGAGCGATCTCGGGGGTGACGTCGCTGGAAATGATCTGGTCGTTGATGTCGAGTGCCATGGGTGCGCTCCATTCACTTGGGTGCGCTGCTGTCGGTGGCCGGGCGGCGTGGGTCGTCGGCGTCGGTGGATGACGCGGGATGCCGGAAAGGCGATGGTGCGGGAAGATTCTGCTCGGAACTTCGGTCGTCAGCTCGGAGCTTCGGTGGCTCGGCGAGGGGCCGTCGGTGGATGCGGCGATGGAGCCGACGGGTGCGATGTCGCGAGGACGGGTGAGGATCTTGTGTCCGGAACCGAGCCTGTGTGCCGTCGTGAGGTATCCGTCTTCGGCACCTCCTGGATCTGCTCGAGCCCTGAAATCCGATAGGTGCCGGAATGGTCGGCGAGAGCGGATTCCCTTGGGGCCGTTGCCTTAATGCTAGGTGTGGATACTTCAGGGTGTCAACTAAGCAGTGATGATATTTGCTTATATCATTCTTGTGTCATTGATTAGAATAAAGCATTCACGGCGCGGATTGGCGCACAGCCGACTGAATCAGGTGCGAATGGGATGGGTGTGCGCTGAGGGAATGATTCCGATGCGGCGCAATCGCTATCGGTTTCCCTTCCTGTGGAATCGCTCCAAGCCGTGTTGCAACCCCCCGAATGCCACAGTGTGATTAGAATGTCGCATCGTGACACATGATCATCACTCGGGATTCGGATGCCGGGTGGAAGGCGTGGAATGACTCGCACGGCCTCGGAAGGCGAGCCCATCGGCGACCTGATCCGTCGGCTCCGCACGGAACGCGGACTCACTCAGGCCACTCTCGCTGCGAGGGCGGGCTGCTCGCGCAGCCTCGTCCAGCAGATAGAGAACGGCACCCGCGTCCCGCCTCTTCCCCTGCGCGAGCGTTTGAGTTCGGCACTCGGCGAGGAACTTCCGGTCACCGATGGGGCAAATCCGGCCGTCGAGGCGGGGGCGCACTCCGATCTCAGGATGCGATTCAACGTTCTGCTCGGTAAGGATCCCGAGGTGATCGATCGCGCTCTCGGCATCGCCCAGAGCCTCATCGACGCCGCGGGCGCCAGGGATGAGATCGAACCGCTGCGACTGATCGCGGATCGCCAACTCGAACGCGCCGAGGAGATCCTGGCGCAGATTCCGTCGCGCAGTGCGACGGTGTGGGAGTGGAATACCGTCAGTGACTGGCTGACGATCCTGGAGCAGGCGACCACGTCGGTTCGCGCCATCCACACCGCCGACCTGGGCACCATCGGCGGCGATGTCGGCGACGACTATCACGCGGCGATCCTGCGGCTGGCGGATCGGTCCCGGCCGGAGCCGATCGATGTGCACCGAATGTATGTGCTGGACAACATCGAAGACGTCTGGTCCTACGACGAGAAGCTGTGGCGGCAGGCGCGCGCGGGTGTCGAGAGCGTGCTCGTCAAACGCGAACACGCACGCAACGCCCAAAGCATGCTGGTCGTGGACGAACGGTATGTCGCGGTCGGCGAGTACGAATACTCACGCCAGGTGCGCGTCGCCACCCGGTTCTCGGCGCTGAAGCACGATGTCGGATTCGCCGTCCGTCGATTCGAGAAACTCTACGAACTGCGTCGCCTGGGTTCAGCGATCACGGTCGACGATATCGTCGCACGTCCGCAACTCGCGGACTTCTCCCAACTCAGCGAGGGTAACTGTCGCGAGTTGTTCCGCGCGGCACTCGAACAGAGTTGGCACGATCTGCCCGCACCGGGAGAAGCGCCGGTCCGGGGCCCGCGATCGTGAGCGTTGTCGGCTCCCAGGTGGATTCGCTCGACCTCGCGGTCGTGGTGAGCCGCTCCGAACGTCGGAAGCGGGAGATACAAACCCGACTCGGCTCGGATCCGATTTTCGCCGGGACCGGGGGACGCGATTACCGGGGCTTTCTGGACGCCTACCACGGCGAAACCGGTCTGCCGGTCGCCGAGGCTGCCGCAGCCGCGCGGGACGTGGCATGGAAGGAGGCCAACGAGTCGGAATTGCCGCCCGGGTACGGGGATTCGCGATACGACAAAAGGCAGCCTCCGCTATTGCTGGAATTGGCCGCAGACAAGCTGTTCGCGCGGTTGTCGTATCCGGCCGATGGCATAGCCGGTGTCCGGGTGCGGCCCGAGGATGTCATCGTCTGCCCGTATTCGAGCACCATTCTGCTGGAGGAAGCGATCGCCACCCTGGCGGAGGGCTGCCCTGGTGGGGCGATCGTCTGTCCTGAGGGTTTCTACAAAAGTGCCCCCCTCCACATCGGAAAGTCCGGACTGCGGATCGAAACATGTCCGACCACCGCCGATGATTCGTTCCGGCTGGATCCGGTTGCGTTGGAGCGGGTTCTGAGAAGACTCGGGCAGGCGGGGGAGCTGGCCGGTGTGCTGCTCACCTTGCCGGGTAATCCCGTTGTCGCCGAATACTCCGTCGCCGAACTGATCGAGATCGGACGGGTGCTACTGGACAGCGGAACCCGCGTCATCTGCGATATGGCGTTCGATCGGCTGGTCGCGCACCACATTCCGATCGCTGCGGTGCGAGTGCCGAGCGAACGCGGTCGAGTGCCGCTCTTCGATCGGATTCTCACCATCACCGGAAATTCCAAGGGCTATAACGCCTCGGGGCCCACCAAGATCGGTGCGGCCTGTTCCGGCGACAGCGTATGGCTGAAAGAGATCCGCGACCGTTTGACCGTCGTATTCCAGCGCGAGACCACCCATCTCGCCGCGGCGATCATCGACCACACTCCTGACGGCTATTTCGAGACCACCCGCCGGATCGCGTTGAGCCAGCAGGCGCGCGCGTGGCGTCGCGTCGCCGCCATCAATCGCCGCGAAGACCTCACGGCCCGATTCGGCGGTGACGCGCTGCGTCCGCTCGGCAGTCCGCACGGCATGTTCCTGACTATCGCTTTCGCTCCAGCGGTATTGGAGGCGGCCGGAATCGAGGACACACCGCAGTTGGAGGATCTGTTGCTGGCGGTGGCTGGTATCGACAGCGTCGCGTTGTTGCGCACCGGTTCACACCGGCTCGGGGTGCGACTCAATATCCTCACGCCGCGCAACCAGTTCGGCCCACCCACAACGGTGGACGGGCGACCCGACGAGCGCAGGGCCGTCGTACTCGACGAACTGTTCGACCGAATCGAACGGTTGCTTCTCGACATCCTCGCGGGCCGCACGTACGCGACGGCGATCACCGCCAAGGGGTTGGCGCCGCTGTCGGCCGTGTCGTATGGCGGGATGCGGTGATCACGGGTGTTCTGCGTGAGACCGCGTCGATGGAACAGCGCGTCGCGCTGACCCCGGCCGATACGGCGCGTCTGGCCGAGGACGATATCCGGGTCGTGGTGGAGCGCGAGGCGGGAGCGGGCGCGGGATTCCGCGACGCGGAGTACCGCGCTTCGGGCGCGGTGATCGTCGATGATCGCGCCGATATCTTCAGAGGCGCCGATGTGGTCGTGTGGGTGAAGCCGCCGGCGTTCTCCGTGGCGGGGATGCCATTGCGGGAAGGTCTGGTCCTGCTCGGATTCCAGGATCCGCTGCATCGTCGAGCCGAGATCGCCCGGTTGACTGTTCGCGGCGTGAAATCCCTCGCCTTCGAGGATGTCCAGCGTGATGACGCTTCCGCCGAAATAGACGCGCTCAGTGTGATGAGCCGCATGGCGGGTTCGATCGCCTATGGACGGGGTCGGGCGACGCTCGCGCCCGACTTGCTCGCGCACCCGGTCCGCGCGCTGGTGCTCGGGTGCGGCGCGGCCGGACTGGCGGCACTCGGCGCGGCGGAAACCTTCGGTGACCGGAAGCCGACGGCTGTCGGCAATCGCCTCGCGCAGGAGGCGGCCGCACTGCGCGGCGGCGCGGGCCGCTTCGTGCTGAACGCGCACGGCAATCGGCGTGCGATTCGTGAGCTGATCGCCGCCGAACCGCCTGAACTCGTCATCTGCGCCGCTGTCCATCGCGGCACACGCGCTCCGGTATTGCTCGACGACGCGAGTCTCGACCTGCTCGCGCCCGGTGCGGTGGTGGTCGACCTCGCCGCCAAGGCCGGTGGAAATTGCAGCGCTGCGCGAGCGGACACCACGGTGCACCGCAAAGGAGTGACCATCACCCACCGCTCGAACTACCCTTCCGACCGGCCCGACGCGGCCTCCCGTGCCTACAGTGCCGCCGTCGCCGCCATGATCCGCCGTATCGCCGAGGCTGTGCCCGGTCGCGGGTAGTCCCCTCTCGCGTCCCCGCGTCCGGGAACACCGGTACCCGGCGGGTTGTGTGGCCGCTTCGGGCCCGAGGTAGAACCTGTTCCAGAACTGAAAATTGAAGTCACCTCCCCGAAAATGTTGATTTGAGACGAGAACCTGTTCTAATTTTGGTCATGCGCAGATATGAGGGCCGCCGAGTTTATGTCACCGGAGCCGGGTCGGGTATCGGGCAGGGAATCGCCTTGCGACTGCTCGATGAGGGGGCGCGACTGGTCGCCGCCGATATCGATGCCGCCGGGCTCGCCATCACCGCCGACAAGGCCGGTGACGCTGCCGATCGACTGCGGACCGTGGAAGTGAATGTCGCCGATCCGGCCTCGGTCACCGCGGCCACCGCGCAGGCGCTGGAATTCCTCGGCGGTGTGGACGTGCTGGTGAACGCCGCGGGCATCCTGCGGCCCGCCCGCACCCACGAGATGCCGCTCGAGGTGTGGAATCAGGTCATCACGGTCAACCTGACCGGCACCTTCCTCGTCACCCAGAGCGCATTGCCCGCTCTGGTCGACTCCGGGCACGGCGTCGTGGTGAATATGTCCTCGACGGCGGCGTTCAGTGCGGCTCCCTACCTCGCGGCGTACGCGGCCTCCAAGGGCGGGGTGAACTCGTTCACGCACGCGATCGCACTCGAATACGCCAAGCAGGGTCTGCGTGCGGTCAATATCGTGCCCGCGGGTATCACCAGCGGTATCACCACCACCTCGATCCTCGACCAGCCCGAAGGCGTCGACTACACCCTGTTCGCCCGGTTGACCGGTTGGCTCAACGGTGGCGCGCTCGGTAGTCCGGAGGACATCGCGGGTGTGGTGGCGATGGTCGCTTCGGAAGACGGACGCTATATGACCGGCACCGAGATCCGCGTCGACGGCGGCGCGATGATGTAGCTAGCCGGGTCGGGCGATCAGCAGGTGGTGCGGTATCGGACGGTTCTCCAGTGGCCGGTGTTCGACGGCGCAACCCGCCTGCTCCAGCGCGGCGATAACCTCCGGCACCGGCCGCAGCGTGAATCCGTATGCGGTGAACGGCATTTTCGCCATCGCGTCCGGATCGCCGATACCGACCACGGCCCGCCCGCCCGAGCGGACAACGCGCGCGAGTTCGGCGCAGGCCGCGGCCAGATCGGGCACGAAGTAGAAGGTGTTGACGGTGATGGCCGCGTCCAGGCTGTCGTCGGCGAGCGGCAGTCCGGTGAGCGAACCCGCGCTCAGCAGGAGGCGTCCAGCGTCGAGATCGCGTGCGAAGCGGGATTCGGCCCTGGCCAGCATGTCCGCGGATGGCTCGATGCCGTGCACCGCCCCGGCCGCACCGACCCCGGCAAGCAGCAGCGCGAGTCCGGCGCCGCCGCCGAATCCGATATCGGCGACGGTCGCGCCCGGCGTCACGGCGGCGGCCTCGACCGCGCCCTCGATCGCCCTCCGGTTACCTCGGTTGAGGAATCCGGCCACGCCTTTGCCGAGTATTCCGTGCGGATTGCCGAGTTGACCGGCCAGCGTGGACAGGATGCGATCACGGAATCCGCTCATGGACGCCAGCCTAGACATGCGGGATCGAATACTGTTGCCGCACCTCGACGGGCTGCGTCGCCGAGGCCACCGACGGAAGCCGAACTCGCATGCGATCTGCTCTGATACTGCTGACGGCCTGCGTCCTGGCGCTCTCGCCCGCGGGCTCGGCGGATGCCGAGGAGGGGGTGGGGCCGCTGGCGACGCCGAATCCCTATCTCGGCCCGCTCGGCACCTCGACCATGCACGGTGACGCGGGATCGTCGGACGCGACGCCGCTGGCCGGTCCGGGTCCCGGCCGCCAGTCGGTATCCGCCTATCCGCTGGCCTCGGCCTGCCCAACGCTGTTGCAGGGGGCCGACGGCCTGGTGGTGGCGTTGTGCACGGCGATCGCTGGGCAGACACCGACGGTGCGTCTGCTCGATCCGGCCGTACCGGGTCCGGTCGGCGGTTCCCTGGCCTCGGTGACATTGGCCAAGGGCAGTTTGCTCGGCGGCGTCTACGCCTATCTCGACAATGCCGACCGGCTGGTGGTCGTGGACGGTGATCGAGCCCTGGTCCGGGTCGCGCACATCAGGGATGCCGACGGGCGATGGCGGTTGTCGATCGACGGCAGCGTCGATCTGAGCGCGGCGATTCCCTTGGGCGACAACGTGACCGGGTTGGTTCCCGACTGGTCGGGCAATGTGTGGTTCGCTACCGGAGGCGGCGTGGTCGGTCTGGTGACGCCCTCGGGTGCGATCGCGACGCACACGCTGCCCGCAGGGGAGCAGGTCGCGAACAGTATCTCCTCGGCGCCGAGCGGAGGGGTCGCGGTGGCGACGACGCACGCGCTCTACGAATTCCACGCCGATGGAGCCGGACGACCGGAACAACTGTGGCGCGCGGCCTACGATCGCGGTTCCGCGCGCAAGCCGGGGCAGCTCAGCTGGGGGACCGGCTCGACGCCCACCTACTTCGGGCCGGTGACCGGCGCGGAGTACCTGACCATCGTCGACAATGCCGACGATGTGGTGCGGGTGCTGATATTCCGTTCCGGCACAGGGGAATCGGTATGCGCGCTACCCGTTCTCACCAAGGGCGGTGCGGGCAGCGAGAATTCGCCGATCGGCATCGGGGGCTCGGTATTCGTCGCGAGCACATACGGTTACCCGTATCCGGCGGTGCCGGAGGGCGCGGGGCCCGCCATCCCCGCCGCCGCGCCTTTCGCCGGTGGTATGACACGGGTGGACGTGGACGACACCGGCTGCCACACCGTTTGGGAGAGTTCGGTGCGCAGTGCCGCGGTGCCCCACGTGTCGACGGCGGACGGCAATCTCTACACGGTGACGCGGATCGGAGCGTCGACGACCACGTCACCGCTCGACGGATTCACCTTCACCGTCATCGATCCCGATACCGGCGCGGTGATATCGGATGTGGCGCTGCCCGGCACGATCGTCGACGATCCGTTGCAGACCTCGGCCTTGATCGCCACCGGCGGCCTGGTGTTGCAGGGCACCATCACCGGCATCCTGCGCATCGGTTGAACTTCCGCTCGGAACCTGTGGATATCTGGGGGATTTCTGTGGATAACTATTTGCGCCCGGGCGAGCCTGTGTCCCGTTGGGGATAATTCGGACCGGGCCCCCTGAAAGTTCCTGTGGCTCATCGTCGGTGTGCGGACGGTTGAGCGAAAACGTAAGACGAATAGTAAAATCGCAGGTAGGCGGCGTTTTTTCGGTCCGGGCACGGTCTGGTCGCCGCGCGCGCCCCGCAGCGGGCGGAGCGGATTCGCCGATCGCGAGTGACCGTTCCGTGACCCTCATCCTCGCGTATAGGGTTATGCACAGGGGGCTATGTATAGCCTGTCTGCATCAGGGGGTAGACGTGCCGTACTCGTCGGCTCGGGGGCCGGTGTCACTCCGGGTGCCCACGGGGCGGCGAACTCCAGCCGTACTCGTCGGCTCGGGGGCCGGTGGCGAGTCCGCGCCGCACCATCGCGACGGTGCGCTCGATCGCTCGATCGCGCGTCTCGGCATTGATGACTCCGAACGCGCCTTCGATGATCAGCGATGCCATTCCGTGCACCGCGGCCCAAGCGGCGAGTTCGGCGTCGGGCCGATCCGCCGGATCGGTGTATCCGATGACGACCAGTTCGTCCAGCAGGTCGGAGAGCAAGTCGAAGGCGGGCGAATCCCACTGACCGGGGTCTGCGGAATCGCTGCCGCAGAACGCCGTACGGAACAGGCCCGGTTCCCGCAACGCGAAGGCGATGTAACCGCGCCCGATCGCGTTCAATCTGCTGACCGCGTCCGCCTGTGGTTCCAGTGCTGCCACCGTCTCGGCCATCGCCGCGAACAGGCTCTGTTGGGCGTGTTCGTGGGCCGCGAGAAGTAGTTGTTCGTGATTGGTGAAGTGCCGGTAGGCGGCCGTCGGCGTCACGCCGACCCGCCGCGCCGCGGCCCGCACGGTCACTGCCTCGGGCCCGCCGGTTTCGGCCAGTTCGGCGGCGGCCAGCACCAGAGCGTTGCGCAGATCGCCGTGATGATAGGGGCCTTCACGCGTCGGCTTCGCGCTGGTCGCGGTGCGTTTCTTCGAGGCGGCTCCGGAATGTGTCATCACTTCGATGTTGACACCCATACACATCTGGTGGCAAGTTAACACCCATAAAGTTTGCAGTCGTAAACATTCGATCGGGAGGTCCCGGTATGTTCGAACAACTCGGTAGATTCGTCTTCCGCCGAGCGCGTTGGATACTCGTGGCGAGCGTGCTCGCTCTCGTGGCGGGCGGTGCACTCGGTGTCACGGCGTTCGGCAAGATGCAGCCGGCCGGTCAGGACGATCCCCATACCGAATCCAGCGTCGCGGCAGCCCGATTGGCGGACGAGTTCGGCGCGGACACCGACTACGTCTTCCTGATCCGGGCCGAGCAGGGCGCCGTCGATACCGGTGCGGCGGCCGACTTCGGCCGGGATCTGGCTCGCAGACTCGCAGGTGACGACAGACTCACCAATGTCGTCTCCTATTGGGACACCGGATCACCGGCAATGCGTTCCACCGACGGGACCGCCGCGGTGGTACTCGCGGGCAATGCCGATACCGATCCGGCCGAACAGCACAGGGTCGCCACGGCGATCATCGATGAATACGGTGCCGACGGGCCCGCCGCCCGGGTGCAGATCGGTGGACTCTCGGCGACCTTCGGCGCTGTCAGCGAACAGATAGGCAAGGATCTCGGACTGGCCGAGGGCATCGCGGTGCCGTTGATCATGGTGCTGCTCGTACTCGCCTTCGGCAATGTGGTCGCGGCCCTGCTCACCCTGGTGGTCGGCGGAATCGCGATCCTGGGTACGTTCACCGAATTGTCGATCCTCGGGTCGGTTACCGATGTCTCGATCTACGCGGTCAACCTCACGACCGCGTTGGGTCTCGGCCTTGCGGTCGACTACGGCCTGCTCATGGTCAGTCGTTTCCGGGAGCGGCGCGCGGCGGGCGAGACACCGCAGGATTCGGTGGCGGGGGCGGTCGCCACGGCGGGACGGACCATCGCCTTCAGCGCGGCCACGGTCATCGCCGCGCTGTCCTCGCTGGTGATCTTCCCGCAGTACTTCCTGCGCTCCTTCGCCTACGCGGGAATCGGGGTCGTCGCCATCGCCGCGTCGGCCGCGGTGATCACCCTGCCCGCGTTGATATCGGTACTCGGCGCGCGGGCCGAGGCGTGGAAGGTGCCAGGGGTCCGCGGCATCCGCGGTGAAGCAACGCCGTTCTGGGCGGGTGTGGCCGGTTTCGCCATGCGCAGGCCCGCGCTGGCCGGGATTCCCGTGGTGGCGGTATTGCTGCTGGCCGCCGCACCGCTGCTCGGCGTCCAATTCGGTACACCGGACGATCGGGTGCTGCCGACCAGTCTCGAGGTCCGTCAGGTCGGCGATGCGATGCGGATGGAATTCGGCGGCGGCGACGCGAACGCGCTGTCGGTGGTGACCACCTCCGGGGTCGCGGCCGGTCCGGTGGCCGAGTACGCCCGCGCGCTTTCGCGCGTCGAGCATGTCACCCAGGTCGATTCCAGCGCGGGTACTTTCGCCGCCGGTGAACAGCGTGGCACCTCACCGGCCGACGCGCGGTTCGCCCGGCCGCACGCGCAGCGACTGACGGTGCTGACGAATCTGGACCGCAATTCCGCCGAGGCCCGCGATCTGGTCGACCGGGTGCGTGCCGTGCCCGCGCCGGATGGGACGCGCGCGCTGGTCGGCGGTGAGGTCGCCGGGTTGCGCGACAGCCTGGCCTCCATCGGCGACCGGCTGCCGATCGTGATCGGCTGGATCGTGCTGACGACCTTCGTTCTGCTGTTCCTGTTCACCGGCAGTATCGTGCAGCCGCTGCGGGCGTTGCTGTCGAACGCGCTCAGCCTGGCCGCGACCCTCGGCCTGATGGTGTTCATCTTCCAGGACGGGCACCTGTCGGGACTGCTCGGATTCACCCCGGCTCCGCTGGACGTGTCGATGCTGCTGCTGCTGTTCTGCATCACCTTCGGGCTCTCGATGGATTACGAGGTATTCGTGATCAGCAGGATCAAGGAATTGCACGATCGCGGGGCCTCGACGGTGGAGGCGGTGACGGAGGGGCTGGCGCGGACCGGCCGCCTCGTCACCACGGCGGCAGCGCTGATTTCGATCAGCTTCCTCGCCTTCGTCATCAGTGACGTCCGGTTCATCCAGTTCTTCGGTCTCGGTGCGGGTTTGGCGATCCTGATCGACGCGACCCTGCTGCGCGGGGTGCTGGTGCCGGTGACGATGCGGCTGCTCGGCCGGGCCGCGTGGTTCGCGCCGCAGCCGCTGCGAGTGGTGCATGCCCGTCTCGGATTGGCCGAAGCCTGATCGACGCGGGAGCGGGCGCTCGTCCGGCGTGGTCTTTCGGACCCGCGGGGCGAGCGCCGACGTCGTTTCCTGGACCTCGGATATGTCCTGTCCCCGGGGTTGTATGCGCCGGTGAGGTGAAGATCACAGATGCCGCCGTAGTTGCCGTTACGGTGCTGATCGGCCGCGATCGCGGTCTCCGCGGGGCGGCTTTTCGGGTGCTGGTTATTTCCGATCTTGACCAGACGCGGGTATGCGGAAGGACTGTGCGACAGGTCGTATATCTGGTTAATTACGGAGTAAACAAACCTGAAGTCGCTTTCTGTTCACCCAATGTCCAGCTAACCGGGTTTCCGGCAGTGAAACGCCTGGTAGACGCGCTGTGAAGATTGCATACCGAGCATCTTCGTGGGGTCAGGCAAATCGCTTGGTGCGCGATCGAATCGCTCGGTAATCCCCCTGGGCGACGTGCCGGGAAGCTGTCGGCAGTGGAGTGGAAAGGGATGGGAAATCGGGCGGGAAATATCAGCTGCGAAGTAGCTGGATAGAGGAAAAAGCCCTTGTTCCGACAGGGTTGCTGGCGTGCTGCTTTATACGCTTGACATCGGCGAAGAGGGTTGCGCCGCCATAACGATTGTGTAGAGTTGACGGTAACGCTGACCGCAGTTGAGCTCGACTCGCTGCGGTCAGCGGAACTCAAATGGGGGATCCCGACACCGCTGCTTCGCAGAGCGTTGCTGTCGATTATCCGGACCCGATGAGCCTATCGTGTGCTCGGTGTTGTCTGCCCCGATACACCGGCAATTTCCCCGTTGGACACCTTCGCGACACCGGTCGCCGTGGTGTCCACCATGTGGACACCAGGTGTAGCCGTGTCGGAAGCGGCGATATCGATCGTCGCGTGGGCCGCCTTGTCGGCATCCTGTGCCAGCGCGGCCCGCCTGCCCACCCCGAACACGTAGAGCAGGAACAGCGCCTCGGCCGCGAAACCGATCGCGATGCGCAGCGCTGCCGGAAGCCCGCTCGGTGTCACGAAACCCTCCAACAAACCCGAGACGAACAACACCGCCACCAGGCCGAGCGCGATGGTCGCGGTGGCCCTGCCCTGTCGGGCGACGGCCTCCAACCTGCTCAGCCGGCCCGGATCGATGAGCGTCCAGCCGAGTTTGATGCCCGCCCCGCCTGCGACGAAAACCGCTGTCAATTCCAGGGTTCCGTGCGGCAGGATGAATCCGAAGAACGCGTCGAGTCGCCCGGCCTCGGCCATCAACCCGGCCGTGATCCCCACATTGAGCGCGTTCATGAACAGCAGGTACACCACCGGCAGGATCAGCACGCCGGTGAACAGCGCGATCGCCGACACCCACGCGTTGTTGGTCCACACCTGCGCGGCGAACGCTTCATTCGGATGCTCGGTGTAGTACGTCTCGAATTGGCCGCCGGGCGCGGTGAGATCGCTGTTGTCGGCCGTAAGGCCGAACAGTTCGCGCGCGGTTCCCGAACCCTGTATCCAGATCGCGAGCCAGACCGAGACCACGAGGAAAACCCCGGCCACCGCCGCCCACCACCGCCAGGCTCGGTAGACAGCGGCGGGAAAGCCATGGGTGAAGAAACGTCCGATCTCCGCCCAGGCGTCGGATTCGGTGCTGAGCACCCGGCCCCTGGCGCGGGTCAGCACCGCGCTGAGTCCCGCGATGAGCTGGGGGTCGGGGCTGTGTGATTGCAGCCGCGCCAACTGCTGGGACGTGCGTCGGTAGAGGACGATCAACTCGTCGGCCTCGGGACCGCTCAGCTTCCGTCGCTTGGACAGATAATCCAGCCGCTCCCATGACCGCCGGTGTGCCAAGCTGTACGCGTCCACATCCATTCGGTTGCCTCCCTGACCGCCGGTCGAAAGAAATGCTATCGACATGGCTGAATTCACGACCGGCGAAGCGGTCGCTCTCGAACTGCCGATCGCCCGGATTCCCACGCGCGCCACCGCGTTCATCATCGATGTGCTGATTCAGCTCGGATTGCTGCTTGGGCTGCTCGCGGTGACATCGCTCGTGCTGCTGCCGATCAATCCCGACGAGGCGTGGATCGACGCGATCATGCTGATCAATGTGATCGTGGTACTCGTCGGGTACCCGGTGGCCTGCGAGACATTGAGCCGAGGACGCAGCCTCGGCAAGCTCGCGCTCGGACTGCGCGTGGTGCGCGCCGACGGCGGGCCGATCGCCTTCCGCCATGCGCTCACCCGGGGGCTGGCCGGGGCCATCGTCGATTTCTGGCTGCTCGGAAGTTTCGGCGCGGTCGCGGTCGTCACGTCGATCTGCTCGCCCGACGCCAGGCGCGTCGGCGATGTCCTCGCGGGCACCGTGGTCGTGCACTCCCAGGCCGCGCTGCCCTTCCCGGCGCTGGTCGTGCCGCCGCCGTGGCTCGCGGGATGGGTGACGAAGCTGGATCTGTCGGGCATACCGGAGGATCTGGCGCTGTCGGTCCGGCAGTACCTGACCCGCGTGCGCACCCTCACCCCCGAGGCCGAGGCCGGACTCGGCGGCGCACTCGTCGCGGCGGTCTGCGCGCGGCTGCGGGTGGCCGCGCCCGCCGGATACCCGCCGGTGCAGATTCTCGGGGCCATCGTGGCCGAGCGGCAGCGCCGTGCACTCACACCGCCCTCGTACGGGCTGGTCCGCACGGGCTGACGGCGGCGCGGTCTTCGCTGCGACGCTCACATCGTGCCGGACTGCTTCAGTTCGAGATATTCGTCGGCCAGCGCCTCGGGAAGACGCTCCGGAGCGGCCGCGACCACCGCGATACCCTTGCGCCGCAGCGATTCCTGCACGAGTGCCCGTTCGGCCAGCACGGATTCGGCGGCGGCGGCGCGGTAGAGGTCGGCGAGGGAGTCACGCCGAGATGCCGCCTGCGCGATCTCGGGATCGGTGACAGACACGATCAGCACGCGGTGCCGCTGGGCGAGGACCGGTAGTACCGGAAGCAGATTCTCCTCGACGGCCGCACCGTCCAGACTGGTGAACCAGACCACCAGGCTGCGTCGGCGCGCGCGCTGCAGGGCGGCGCGCACCAGTCCGGCGCTGTCGGTGTCGACCAGGGCGGGGGTCACCGAGGCCAGGGCGTGCATCAGCTTGAGCTGCAACCGGTTTCCGCCGACTCCGCGCACCTCGGCGCGGACCCCGCGGTCATAGGCGAGCAGGTCCACCGAATCGCCGCCGGCGGCGGCGATCCCGCCGAGCAGCAACGCGGCTTCGATACTGGCGTCGAGACGGGTGCCATCGCCGACGCGGCCCGCGCTGATCCGGCCGGTGTCGAGCAGCATGAGCATGGTGCGATTGCGCTCGGGACGCCAGGTGCGCACCAGCACGTCGGTCGCGCGCGCGGTCGCGCGCCAATCGATGGCGCGCACGTCGTCGCCCGCGACGTATTCGCGGAACGAGTCGAATTCGCTGCCCTGACCGCGCATGGTCGCGATATTGCGGCCTTCCAGATGTTGCAGGCGCTTCACCTTCGAGCGCAGCAGCCGTTCACTGCGGAACGGTGGCAGTGCGCGTACCCGGGCGGGCACAGTGCGGCGGGTCTGCCTGCCCGCCAGGCCGAGCGGTCCGAGCAGACGCAGGGTGACCGGGCCCGCGACCCGGTCGCCGCGATAGGTCGGCGTCAGCGTGGTGCGCAGCCGGACCCTGGTGTCGGGCGCCGAATCCAGCCGGTGCGCACGGTGTCGCGCGCGGGCGCTGTCCGGCCAGTCGTCCCACAGGTAGCCGCGTGCGGTGCGGCGACCGGTATTGAGCACCGTCAGCTCGACCTGCGCGGTCCGGCCCAGCCGGACCACCGTGATCGGCTCCCTGGACAGGGTGAGATCCCCGGCTCGCGCGACCGAACCCATATCGAAGAGGACCGCCGCGCACAGCAGGCCGGTCACGATGACGACACCGACCCAGCTGTGCCACGCGGCCGCGACCACAACTGCGCCGACCGCCGAGGCCGCGGCCAGCCGACCCGTGACCACCACGGCTACACCGGAACCGGGACCGCGAGCAGCAGCGACGACATGACACCCTCGGTGGTCACCCCGTCCAGCTCGGCCTCCGGCTTCAGGTGCAGCCGGTGCCTGAGCACCGTTGTCGCCACGAATTTCACATCGTCGGGGGTGACGAATCCGCGCCCGTTCAGCCAGGCCAGAGCGCGCGAGGCCGCCATCAGCGCGGTAGCGCCACGAGTCGACGCGCCGTGCTGCACGGCGGGGGAGCTGCGGGTGGCCCGGCAGATGTCGACGGTATAGGCGAGCACTTCCGGGCTGATCGTCACCTGGGCGACGGCCGTTCGCGCCGCGGTGATGTGGGCTGGTCCGGCGACCGGGCGCAGACCCGACGCCGCGAGATCGCGCGGGTCGAATCCGGCGGCATGCCGTTGCAGAATGCGGAATTCGTCGTCGCGGCTGGGCAATGGGATGTCGACCTTGAACAGGAACCGGTCCAGCTGCGCCTCCGGCAGCGGATAGGTGCCTTCCTGCTCGATCGGATTCTGCGTGGCGATCACCACGAACGGATCGGGCAGCGGACGCGGTTGGCCGTCCACCGAAACCTGGCGCTCCTCCATCGATTCCAGCAGCGCGGACTGGGTTTTCGGTGGCGTGCGGTTGATTTCGTCGGCGAGCAGCAGATTGGTGAACACCGGACCCTGGCGGAAGGTGAATTCGGCCGAGTGCGGATCGTAGATCTGCGAACCGGTGACATCGCCGGGCATCAGATCCGGGGTGAACTGCACGCGCGCGGTTTCCAGGTCGAGGGCCGCCGCCAACGCGCGCACCAACAGCGTCTTCGCGACCCCCGGCACGCCTTCGAGCAGTACGTGGCCGCGGCACAGCAGTGCCAGCACCAGGTACATGATCGCGTTGTCATTGCCGACCACCGCTTTGCCGATTTCGACGCGTAGCGCGCCGAATGCCGCGCCCGCCTCCTCGGCGGTCGGGGTGCGGTCGATGTCGGTCTGGGTCATCGGGCCCTCCTGTATGTCCCCGTTCGAGGCGCGCGTGCTCATCCCTGCGCCTCGATCCATTCGAGTTGTGCGGCCACCAGTTGCATGGTGCTGGCGTCGGGCACCGGGCCGTACAGCGCGGTGCCGATGAGGGTCGAGTCGACGCCGGTGCGGCTCGCGACGGCCGCGACCACTTCCTCGGGTGCGGCGTCCGTGCCGACACCGAGGGATGGGCGGATGCGCCGCAGCGTCGCCGCGCGCAGTTTCGCGGCGACGAATTCGGAGTCGTTCGATTTGCGGTACAGCGCGGCCTGACCCGCCAGCAGTTCGTTGGCCGCGACCTCGACCGGACGCGGCTCGCCGACCAGCGCGCCGCGGCGGCGCGCGCGCCACCACACCAGTGCCGCCGCCGCGATCAGGAATTGCAGGCCGCCGAAGGCGATCGGTGCGGGCAGCCGCTCGAAGATCGAGTCCTGGCCGGCGCCGAAATCGGGCCTGTCGTAGTCGCCCCCGGAATCCGGCGGGGATACCGGTGGATTGTTCGGTGGTTTCGGTGCGACCGGTGCGCTCAACGCCTGGATCAGCGCCCACCCCAGCAGAATCAGCGCGATCGCGCCGATGACGGCGGCCCAGAATTTCGGATTCCGCAGCAGTTCGGGCAGCGGCGGCAGGGAACGCCTCGTGCGCTCGGTGGTCTCGGTGACGGCCTTGTCGATCGGTTCCGGTTCGGGTGGCGGCGCGGACCCGGAGAACCGGTCCGCGTATTCCAGCCTGCGGTACTCGTCCTCGGTCGCGCGGCGGCCACCGTAGACGACCTCGTCGAAGCTGCGCGCGGTCGGCTGGAGTTCGGCGGTGAGATCCTGCGGCAGGGCCGTCGAGACGTCGTCCACCGTCTCGTCGGCGGTCCGCGAACGCCTGATCTCGAGTACCCCGCCCTGTTCCAGGCCGCGCAGCATGGCGCGGAAACGTTCGCGCAGCGCGCGGTCGTAGTCGCGCTGCGCCGCGGCGTTATCGGCCGCGGCCCGGTGTTCGGCGGCGGGGCCGAGCCGGGGCGTCACCGGGATGTCGGCCGAATCCGGTGTCGTGCGCCGGAATTCGCTGTCGTCGCTCACCGCGCCTCCGGGATCTCGATGTCGAATCCCTCCCGGCGGCAGCGCAGATCGATATAGGAGAGCACGCGCGAACTCGCCTCGACGATTTCGCCGAAGGCGACGAGCAGCAGTACCGCCGAGGTGAGCAGCACGATCACCGGCCAGCGATGGGTGCCGGTGAAATCGGTGAGGAACAGCGGAATGCCGAGCAGCGGTACGGCGACGAGGGCGAACAGCGCCCGCTGCGTCATCCACAGACCGGCGAGCGACCATCCCGTCCCCTCGGCGAGCAATTTCGCGCGCCGGACGGCGGCGGCGTGATCGATCCGCTCGGCGAATATCGCCGGTACCGCGACGAAACGTGTCGCCCGCAGCTTCCCGAGCCACGGCAGCGCCGCGGGTGCGGTGATGATGAGCACGCAGCACACCGCGATCACCGAAATCCCGACCAGGGTGAACAGCAGTTGGAACGCAAGTAGCGGCAGTGCCCGCTCCCCTAACCGGCGCACCGCGTCACGGCTCCCCAAGCGATGACCGGCGACCGTCGACAATCCGATCGCGACCGTGACACCGCGCAGGAAATAGCGCAGCAGCCACGCGCAGACGGCGGTGGACAGGATCGCCGACCACCAGGTCGCGGCATCGGAGCCGCCGGTGAGATCGGAGAAACTCGCGGTCAGCGTGACGACGACGATTTCGGCCAGCACCATTGCGGCCAGTGCCAGGCCGCCCAGCGTCATGATGTTGGCCTGGATGAGCGCGAACGGCGTATCGAGCAGTTCGCGGAAGGTGAACGGGCGGATGGGCACCGTCGTTCCAGGCGACCCTGGTACCGGATCTGTTCCCGCCCCGACGGCACCGGCCTCGGCGGCAGGTGACACGGCCCGAGTCTAGAGTGTGCGGCGCCGGTTGGCGGGGTATCCCGGCTCGAGCGGCCCGGCGGGCGGGTGCGGCAGCCGCCACGTCGGTGAGCCCCCGCCATGCGAAGTGCCCGAGGGTCAGTGTCGCTGGGGCCGGGCCAGTCGGGTCGGTATGACCCGCCCGCGCAAGGTGACGGACTCGCCGAGTTGCCACTGCCTCGCCTCGGCGGATGCGGCAGCCGCGACGGTGTCGGCCGCGGCGAGGACGAGGCCGGCGTCCTGTTTGGCGAGTTCGCACAGGCGCGCGGCCTCGTTGACCGGATCGCCGATGACGGTGAATTCGTAGCGCTGGTGCGCGCCTACATTGCCCGCCACCACCCGTCCGGCGCTGACGCCGAGCGCGGCCGAGAAATCGGAGGTCTCGCCGAGGCGAGAGGAGATCGCGCGGGCGCAGGCCAGGGCGGCCCCCGACGCGTCGGGTAACGGCGCGGGCGTTCCGAACAGGCACAGCGCGGCGTCGCCCTCGAACTTGTTGACCAACCCGCCGTGGCGTTCGACCTCGTCGACGACGATGCCGAAGAAGCGATTCAACATCTCGACGATGTCGGTGGCGGGGCGGGTCGCGGCCATCCGGGTCGAGCCGATGATGTCGATGAACAGCGCCGCCGCCTCGGTTTCGACGCCGCCGAGTACCGGATCGGTGGCGAGTGCGGCATCGGCGACATCTTGTCCGACATGTTTGCCGAACAGATCCCTGAGCTGTTCGCGTTCGCGTAGGCCGGCCACCATCCGGTTGAAACCGCTTTGCAGTTCACCCAATTCGGTGCCGTCGTAGACGGTGATCTCGCTGTCGAGATCACCGTTCTCCACACGGCGCAACGCCGCTCGCACCCCGCGGATGGGCGCGATCGTCGCGGCGAGGGTCTGGGTCATCAACAGCAGTCCGAAGACGAGGGTCGCGCCGCCGAGGGCGAGCACGCAGATCGCCAGGCGGGCGGTCGTCACCTCGGAGGTCGTCAACGCCAGTATCGCGAGCACCATCGTCCCCGCGACCGGTACCGCGGAACCGACGAACCACACCAGCAGCAAGCGCGCGAACATCCCGATGCCGCGGCGGCGTCGCGACTGCTCGGCTTGCAGCACCCGGGCGGTCACCGGTCGCAGCGCGAACTCGATGACGAGATAACTGCTGGCGCACACCACGATCGCACTGAAGGTGGTGCCGAAGGCGATCTTCGGGATCAGCTTCGGTTCGGCCAGGCCGTACACCGTCGTCAGCACGGCCAAACCGCCGAGCCACAACAGCGCCTGGTACACGGTGAGCCTGCGCGGAACCGCGATGGCGGCGGCCTGTTCGGTCTCGGTCGGCACCCGGTCCGGATCGATGGCCCAGCGCAGAGCGCGCAACCCGCCCGCGGTACCCCACCAGGCCCCGACCACGATGGCGACGGCCGAGTAGAGCGGTGCGGTGAGGGCGTTCAGCAGGAGCAGATCGCCGGTGAAAATCGTCGGGCCCGGCAGGACGAAACCGATCAGGGCGATCGATACGAACATCCCGGTGATATTCGCGATCAGCAGCGGCACTGTCAGCAGGAGCTGGATCCGCAGCCGCCGCTTGCCGGAGGGTTCGGCTTCCGGGCCGAGCAGCCGCGAACCCCATGGCGCAGGCGCGCTCGGGGAGGTCTTCGACTCGGTACCGGGCATGGTTGCAGAGTAGGGGGAATATCCGGCGCTCAGCGCATTTCGGTGCGACCTCGGGCTCGGGCGCGACCGCGCCGCCCGCCGGATACGGGGGCGATGTCGGGTCAGCGTCCCGGCGGGAGTTCGCGCGGGCCGCGCCTGCCGGTGAGTTCGGATCGGTTGCTCGCGGCTAGTTCGTGCTCACGGGTTCCCCGCGGCAGGTCGTAACCTCCGGCCGTTGCTGTGGGCAGCGCGGGATGGCGCGGATCCCGCGGCGTCGAATAGTCCGCGTCGACCACGGTCGCGGCCACCTGTTCGGCATGTCCGGTACCGGACGAGTCGAGCTGGTAATTGCCAGGTATGGCACCGGGGTGGGATTCCTGGGTGTCGATGGTGACCTTGCGGGTGCGCCGCAGCGTGAAGGTGATCTCCTCGACCTCCTCGAAGGCTTGCCGCGCGGTACGCAACGGATGGGTCGCGGTGTCGATCGCGTCGGCGACGAAGGCGGGCACCAGCGGGCGGATCCAGCGCGCGGCCGTATCGCTGAAGGGCACCTGGCCGATGATCGGGAGTTCGATGCCGCCCTTCGGTGTGACCTCGGGCGGCGGCGCGGGGACGGCCGGTGCGAGTGTGCCTGCGTCGACGGGGGCGGGCAGATTCGGTCTCACGATTTCCTCCTCGGACGCGGTGTCACCCGCGGGCAGTTCGGCGCGACGCGGTCCGTCGCCGAGGCGTCGCGGTTCGGTGACGCCGAGTTCGAGCCCGCCGACGGCGGCGATGATCCTGGTGCGCTGCCGCTCGCGATCGATGGCGGTATCGGCTTCGGCGGCCAGTCGCGCCGCGGTGAGCTGCTGTTCGGCCCGCAGGGTTTCGACCTCGGCGCGCACCCGAGCCCGCTCAAGCGCGATGGCGGTGTCGGCATCGAATTCGGCTCTTTCCTGGACGGTGTGGAAGGCGGCCCGCCGATCGAGCGAGGTCTCACCGCGCCACCAGCGCAGGATCAGCGGCAGCAAGGCGAACAGCACGAAGGCCGCCATGGTGAGCGCCCGCAGCAGCAGCGCGCCCGCCGGGCCCGCGGTGTAGTCGTTCATGGCCTGCCACCGGGCGCCGAGGCCGCGATCGGCCTCGGCGAACGCGGCTGACCCGGCCGCGGCGGCAACCTTCTCCGCCTCGGTGACGCGCAGGTCGGCGGCGTCGACCCGGCCCTGGGCCGCGGCGAGCCTGCCGCGCGCGTCGTCGAGCATGGCGTTGGCGGTCGCTGCCTCGGGGCCGCGACCGGGGACACCGGTGATGCGGGTCTGCGGGCATTCCGCGGTCGGGTTGAACTCGCAGCGCGCGATGACGAGGGTCCGATCGATATCGGCCTGTGCGGTGGTGACGGCCCGGTCCAGCGCGGCGCGGTCGGCGCGCGCCGATTCGGTTTCGGCGCGGGCGGTGACCACAGCGGGCGCGGATTCGGCGTCGCGCTGCGCCCGCTCGTCCAGCAGTCGGTCGACCGTGCCGCCGAACAGGACGGTGCAGGCCAATTCGGCGATCAGCGCACCGGACAGGGCGGCGACGCCGATGCGGGCGCCGAGTCCGAGCCGGTCCGGGACGCCGCCGGGTTTGCGGGTGGCCAGCGCACGCCCGATCGTGCCCGCGAGCAGCGCGGCGACCAGCGCGATGGCGGCGATTCCGGGCGCGGGCCACCCGCCGGTCGCGGCCAGCGCGAGGACGGTGACCAGACCGGTGACGGCGGCGAACAGGGTGACGGCGACTCCGGCGAGCGCGTAACTCGCCTGTTCGTGACCTTCGGTGACCTCGGTGGGTCGACCCCCGCCGAGCCAGGTGAAAATACCGGTGACGGTCATGGGGATCTCACATCCTCTATGTCCAGGCAGGGCGGCGTGCTTGGCGAAACTGTCACGGATTCGTCGTCACAGCGTGACAGGCCGGGACGCGTCACACCGCGCGGGGTCCGCAGGATGTGGCAAGGTTCACAGATCACCATGTCAACGCGCACTTCGGCGCGGATCGGGGGACGCCTCGGCGGGGGTTCTCCCACGTGCTCCTTCGTGCGCGGGACGCCGCGGTTGGCGGTGACACCGCGCACCGGGGAACCGTCGTCGCGGGCGGCGCGTCGAGCGCTGACACGGACATGTGTCGAATGACACCAATTTTGTTTGCTGAAAAGGTGCTGAAAACCACAGGGCGCGAAAGAAGCCGGACGGTCGGATCACATTGTGCGCTTGTCATGCCCACTGTCGGGAATATCTCACCGGCCTGCCGCCGGGTTAGCCATCACCGGGGGGTTTGCCCGTGCCCGACCGGGGGAAATCCACTTCGACGCAGGTGAGAACCAGTTCTCCCGGTGTACCGGGTGGCGGTCGGAGATGATCCGCTTGGTCATACTCGGTGGTTGGCACCGAGTGTCAGGGGATCGATCCCAGTGCATTCGCTGCTTTACACTGGACAACGCGCACAAGTGGAGGACGGAAAGAATTGGCCCTGCTAGACCAGGTTATTAGTACCACCTAAGTTGGTTGGGCCCCGGACCTGACTTATCGTTTGCTCTTACGCCGAACACACAAATGGTCGGCACCATCGCCCGCTCGGGCTCACCAAGCAGGTGCCCAGAGTAGCGGGCGAACACCCGCACGGAAGTAAGGAACGCGTAAGGGTTCCGTTACCTCCGAGCACCCACTACGTAACACACAGCGGGTGGACAACTGGAGACGTGACTGCACGCCGAAGACCATCAGCGCGGCTGGTTGCCGGAACGTGCGGGCGCAGTCTTGACGGAGGCGTTCGACGAAAGGCCGTTTTTTCTTCGAAGGCCGACTTTCTTGAAGGCAGAGGCATGACGCAACTTCCTGGCCACAGGTCACCTGGACCCATCGGGCTCTACGACCCGGCGAACGAACACGACGCCTGCGGCGTCGCATTCGTCGTCGACATGCACGGCCGCCGCAGCCGTGACATCGTCGACAAGGCTATTACGGCTCTGTTGAACCTGGAGCACCGCGGCGCCGCGGGCGCCGAACCGAATTCCGGTGACGGCGCCGGCATCCTGCTCCAGATTCCCGACCGCTTCTTCCGCGCGATCGTGGACTTCGAGCTGCCCCCCGAGGGGTCCTACGCGTCGGGTATCGCATTCCTGCCGCAGGCCCGTCGCGAGGCCGCCCGCGCCGCGTACGGCGTCGAGAAGATCGTCAAGGAAGAGGGCCTCGAAGTTCTCGGCTGGCGCGAGGTGCCGATCGACGAGTCGTCGCTCGGCGCGCTGGCTCGTGACGCCATGCCGACGTTCCGGCAGATCTTCGTCGCCTCGCCGCGCAATGGCTCCGAGCAACTGTCCGGCATGGACCTGGAGCGTCGCGCCTACGTCATCCGCAAGCGGGTCGAGCACGAACTCGGCAAGGCGGGCCCCGGCGAGGGCACGGTCGGCAAGGAGTCCGTGTACTTCCCGAGCCTGTCCGGCCAGACCTTCGTCTACAAGGGCATGTTCACCACGCCGCAGCTGCGCGCGTTCTACCTGGATCTGCAGGACGACCGGGTGGAGTCCGCCCTCGGCATCGTGCACTCGCGCTTCTCCACCAACACCTTCCCGTCCTGGCCGCTGGCGCATCCGTTCCGCCGGGTGGCGCACAACGGTGAGATCAACACCGTCACCGGTAACGAGAACTGGATGCGAGCGCGCGAGGCGCTGCTGCGCTCCGACGTCTTCGGCATCGATGAGGCGGGTAACAACCGGCTGCAGAAGATCTTCCCCGTCTGTACGCCGGGGGCGAGCGATACCGCGCGCTTCGACGAGGTGCTGGAACTGCTGCACCTCGGCGGACGCAGCCTGCCCCACTCGGTGCTGATGATGATTCCCGAGGCGTGGGAACGCAACGAGACCATGGACGCCAAGCGCCGGGCGTTCTACCGCTACCACTCGATGCTGATGGAGCCCTGGGACGGCCCGGCGTCGGTGTGCTTCTCCGACGGTACCGTCGTCGGCGCGGTTCTCGACCGCAACGGTCTGCGCCCGAGCCGCATCTGGGTCACCGACGACGGTCTGGTCGTCATGGCTTCCGAGGTCGGTGTCCTCGACATCGATCCGGCCAAGGTGGTCAAGAAGGTCCGGCTGCAGCCCGGCCGCATGTTCCTGGTCGATACCTCGCAGGGCCGCATCGTCGGCGACGAGGAACTCAAATCGCAGTTGGCCGCCGAGCACCCGTACCAGGAATGGCTCGACGCGGGCGTCACCAAACTGGCCGATCTGCCCGATCGACCGCACGAGCACATGTCGCACGATCGCGTGCTGATCCGTCAGCAGATCTTCGGCTACACCACCGAGGAACTCGGCCTGCTGGTCTCGCCGATGGCCAAGACCGGCGGCGAGGCGCTCGGCTCGATGGGCACCGACACGCCGATCGCCGTGCTCTCGTCCCGGCCGCGTCTGCTGTTCGACTACTTCTCCCAGCTCTTCGCGCAGGTCACCAATCCGCCGCTGGACGCGATCCGCGAGGAAGTGGTCACCAGCCTGCGCCGGGCGCTCGGCCCGGAGGCCGACCTGCTGCATCCGAGCGCGGACTCCTGCAAGCAGATCACCATCCCGCAGCCGATCCTGGACAACGACGAGCTGGCCAAACTCGTACACATCAACGACGACGGCTCCCATCCCGGGCTGCGCTCGGTGGTCGTACGCGGTCTGTACCCGGTCAAGAAGGGCGGCAAGGGCCTACGTAAGGCGCTGGAGGCCATCAACATCCAGATCTCTGCCGCCATCGACGGCGGCGCCCGGATCATCGTGCTGTCCGACCGCGAGTCCAACGAGAAGCTCGCGCCGATCCCGTCGCTGCTGCTGACCGCGTCGGTGCACCACCACCTGGTGCGCGAGCGCACCAGGACCATGGTCGGCCTGGTCGTCGAGGCCGGTGATGCCCGCGAGGTGCACCACATGGCCATGCTGGTCGGCTTCGGCGCGGCGGCGATCAACCCGTACATGGCCTTCGAGAGCATCGAGGACATGCTCGAGCGCGGCGGACTCGAACTGCCGGGCAGCACCGGCGATCTGGCCGCCGATTACCGCAAGGCGGTCGCCAACTACAACAAGGCCGCGAGCAAGGGCGTGCTGAAGGTGATGTCCAAGATGGGCATCTCCACCATCGCCTCCTACACCGGCGCGCAACTGTTCCAGGTGATCGGCCTGTCGCAGGAACTGGTGGACGAATACTTCACCGGCCTGCGCTCGCATCTGGACGGCATCGGCCTCGACGAGATCGCCGCCGACGTCGCCGCGCGGCACCGGATCGCCTTCTTGGAGAACCGCAACGAGCGCGCGCACCGCGAACTGGAGGTCGGCGGCGAGTACCAGTGGCGGCGCGAGGGTGAGTACCACCTGTTCAACCCGGACACGGTCTTCAAGTTGCAGCACGCGACCCGCACCGGCCAGTACTCGATCTTCAAGGAGTACACCAAGCTGGTCGACGACCAGTCCGAGCGGCTGGCTTCGCTGCGCGGCCTGTTCAAGTTCAAAACCGGTGAGCGCGCGCCGATCTCGATCGACGAGGTCGAGCCCGCCGAAGCGATCGTGAAGCGGTTCTCCACCGGTGCGATGAGCTACGGTTCCATCTCGGCGGAAGCGCACGAGACGCTGGCGATCGCGATGAACCGCCTCGGCGGTCGCTCGAATTCCGGTGAGGGCGGCGAGCATCCGGCCCGCTTCGAGGTCGAGGAGAACGGCGACTGGCGTCGTTCGGCGATCAAGCAGGTGGCCTCGGGCCGCTTCGGCGTGACCGCGCACTACCTGACCAACTGCACCGATATCCAGATCAAGATGGCGCAGGGCGCGAAGCCGGGCGAGGGCGGCCAGCTGCCCGCGCACAAGGTGTACCCCTGGGTCGCCGAGGTACGGCATTCGACGCCGGGCGTCGGCCTGATCTCGCCGCCGCCGCATCACGACATCTACTCGATCGAGGATCTGGCGCAGCTGATCCACGATCTGAAGAACGCGAACCCGCAGGCGCGGATTCACGTGAAACTTGTCGCGGAGCCGGGTGTCGGCACCGTCGCCGCGGGTGTCTCCAAGGCGCACGCCGACGTGGTGCTGATCTCGGGTCACGACGGCGGCACCGGCGCGTCGCCGCTGACCTCCCTCAAGCACGCGGGTGGTCCGTGGGAGCTCGGTCTCGCCGAAACCCAGCAGACGTTGCTGCTCAACGGACTTCGCGATCGCATCGTCGTCCAGGTCGACGGTCAGATGAAAACCGGCCGCGACGTGATGATCGCCGCACTGCTCGGCGCCGAGGAATACGGTTTCGCCACCGCGCCGCTGGTGGTGTCGGGCTGCATCATGATGCGGGTCTGCCACCTCGACACCTGCCCCGTCGGTGTCGCGACGCAGAATCCTGTGCTGCGCGAACGCTTCACCGGCAAGCCGGAATTCGTCGAGAACTTCATGATGTTCATCGCCGAAGAGGTCAGGGAACTGCTGGCGCAGTTGGGTTTCCGCACGCTCGACGAGGCCATCGGCCGGGTCGACCTGCTCGATACCGCCACGGCCAAGCAGCATTGGAAGGCCAGCAAGCTGGACCTGTCGCCGATCCTGGACAACGTCGAGACGGCGTTCATGTACCAGGACCGTCGCTGCACCAAGTCCCAGGACCACGGCCTGGACAAGGCGTTGGATCAGCAGCTCATCACGCAGAGCCGCGATGCGCTGGAGCGGGGCAAGGCGGTCAAGTTCGACACCAAGATCACCAATGTCAACCGCACCGTCGGCACCATGCTCGGCCACGAGGTGACCAAGCTCTACGGTGGCGCGGGCCTGCCCGACGAGACCATCGACATCACCTTCACCGGTTCCGCGGGTAACAGCTTCGGCGCCTTCGTGCCCGCCGGCATCACGCTGCGGGTCCAGGGCGATGCGAACGACTATGTCGGCAAGGGCCTTTCGGGCGGCCACCTGGTGGTCCGGCCGTCGCTGAACGCGCCCGCCGAATTCGCGGCGGAAGAGAACATCATCGCGGGCAACGTGATTCTGTTCGGTGCGACCAGCGGTCAGGCGTTCATCAGCGGCATCGTCGGCGAGCGGTTCGCGGTGCGCAACTCGGGCGCGATCGCGGTGGTCGAGGGCGTCGGCGATCACGGCTGTGAGTACATGACAGGTGGCCGTGTCGTCATCCTCGGTGAGACGGGACGCAACTTCGGCGCGGGCATGTCCGGTGGGCTGGCCTTCGTGTACAACCCGAACGGCACCTTCGTCGACCGGGTCAACCCGGAGCAGACCGATGCCGTCGAACAGCTCTCCGGTGACGACTTCACCTGGCTGCGCGACATCATCACCCAGCACCGCGACGAGACGGGTTCGGCTGTGGCCGAACGCATCCTGAGCGACTGGTCGCAGCAGGTGAACCATTTCGTGAAGGTCATGCCCCGCGAATACAAGAAGGTTCTGCTCGCTATCTCCGAGGCGGAGAAGGCCGGTAAGGACGTGGACGAGGCGATCATGGAGGCCGCACGTGGCTGAGATGGGACGCGTCCACAAGCTTTGTCCGATGTCGATAGGCGAGAGTACGGAGGCCGCTCGTGGCTGACCCGCAGGGATTTCTGAAGCACACATCGCGGGAACTGCCGACGCGCCGTCCGGTTCCGCTGCGTCTGATGGACTGGAAAGAGGTCTACGAGGAGGGGTTCGCACACGAAACCCTCCAGCGCCAGGCCAGCCGCTGCATGGATTGCGGTATCCCGTTCTGTCACAACGGCTGCCCGCTGGGCAACCTCATCCCCGAGTGGAACGACCTGGTCTACCGTGGCCAGTGGCGTGACGGCATCGATCGTCTGCACGCGACCAACAACTTCCCGGAATTCACCGGTCGGCTGTGCCCGGCGCCGTGCGAGGCGTCCTGCGTGCTCGGGATCAACCAGGATCCGGTGACCATCAAGCAGGTCGAGGTCGAACTCATCGAGAACGCCTTCGATAAGGGCTGGGTTTCCCCGATCTACCCGACCAGGATCACCGGTAAGCGAGTGGCCGTCGTCGGTTCCGGGCCCGCGGGACTGGCTGCCGCGCAGCAGCTCACCCGCGCGGGGCATACCGTGACGGTTTTCGAGCGTGCCGATCGCATCGGCGGTCTGCTGCGCTACGGCATTCCGGAATTCAAGATGGAGAAGCGCTTCATCGATCGCCGGATGGCGCAGATGGAGGCCGAAGGCACCATCTTCAAGACCGGTGTGAACGTCGGCGTCGACATCACCGCCGAACAATTGCGCGAACGGTTCGACGCTATCGTGCTCTCCGGTGGCGCCACCATCGCCCGCGATCTGCCGATCCCCGGTCGTGAGCTCGACGGCATCCACCAGGCGATGGAATTCCTGCCGTGGGCCAATCGGGTGCAGTTGGGCGACGATGTCACCGATGCCGATGGCCTGCCCCCGATCCACGCCAAGGGTAAGAAGGTCGTCATCATCGGCGGCGGCGACACCGGCGCGGACTGCCTCGGCACCTCGCACCGGCAGGGGGCGGAGTCCATCCACCAGTTCGAGATCATGCCCCGTCCGCCGCAGGAGCGCGCCACCTCGACACCATGGCCGACCTACCCGCTCATGTACCGGGTTTCCTCGGCCCACGAAGAGGGTGGCGAACGGGTGTTCTCCGTGAACACCGAGCGTTTCGTCGGCGCCGACGGCAAGGTCACCGGCCTGGAGGCGCACGAGGTCAAGATGAGCAACGGCCGATTCGAGAAGGTCGACGGCACCGAATTCACCCTCGAGGCGGATCTGGTGCTGCTGGCGATGGGCTTCGTCGGCCCCGAGAAGCGGGGTCTGCTCGAGGATCTCGGTGTCGGTTACGACCAGCGCGGCAATGTCCAGCGTGACAAGAACTGGGCCACCAATGTGCCCGGCGTCTTCGTTGCCGGTGATATGGGCCGCGGCCAGTCGCTGATCGTGTGGGCCATTGCCGAAGGCCGCGCCGCCGCGTCCGCGGTGGACAACTACCTCGAGGGTGAGACCGCGCTGCCCGCGCCGATCACCCCGACCATGGTCGCCCAGCGCTGACCCGAATTGCCTGAATGGCGTCCGCTGACCTCGTGTCCGCGGGCGCCATTCGTATCCGAGTACTGCCTCCGCAGTGCGCGGACCGAGAGCAATCCACGTACCCGATAGCCGGTTTGAAATAGTGATTCGCCGTCACGGATACCCGAATGTGATCGGCAGCGTCGTCTATAACGAACGTCTCCCCGGCGTGGAATCCGCTCGGATCCCACGCCCGATCATCCCGGTACCGTCCGCGCGCGGTCGCCCCGAAGTCGATCTCGCACAGCATCGCTCGCGGTGCGTGCGGCCGGTTCGCAAGCGGCGCACGGAAATCAGACACGTTCGGCGAGTTCGAATGGCGTGGGGGCCGTCGTGGCTCTATTGTGATCACCGACGCGCTACCTGACTGTGGGATGTAGTTCGGTCGTGCATCTCATATCGGCGGACAACTTCAGTTAACCCGGTGTGCACTGAAATGACATTCGCCGAGCTCAGCATGGTTAGCGGCAAACTTGTCGGGGATTGCCCCGGAGGGGCAAAGTTTGAACTGGAGCAGTATGCGGTTGAAAAAGGTTGTCGCGGCCGTGGGCGCGTCGGTGTCGATTGCGTCCGGCCTCGTGTTCGGCAGTGGTTCCGCCGTGGCGGAAAGCTGCCCGAGTCTCTATGTGGTGGCGATCCCCGGCACGTGGGAGACCGGCCATGACAAGACACCGCAGCCTGGCATGCTGGCCGGTGTCACCCGGGGTCTGCCGTCCTCGGTCGACGTCGACTACGTCACCTACGCCGCGACCGCGTTCCCGTGGGAAGGCGACGTCTACGGCGCCTCCAAGAAGGAAGCGACCGATAACGCGCGGGGGCTGGTCACCGCCATGGCTCAGCGCTGCGGCGGCACCCAGATCGCGCTGGTCGGATACAGCCAGGGCGCGGACGCCGCGGGTGATCTGGCCGCCGAGATCGGTACCGGCGTCAGTCCGGTCCGCCCGGAGCGCATCTCCGGTGTCGGCCTGATCTCCGATCCGCGCCGTTCGCCCACCGATGTCCAGGTCGGCCCGGTCGCGGGTGGCGCGGGCGCGGGTGGCGCGCGGGTCGGCGGATTCGGCTGGGTCAGCGACCGGACCAGGACCATCTGCGCACTCGACGACCTCTACTGCGCGACGGCCACCGATGATTTCGTCACCCGTTTCGCGGGTTTCCTCGCCCAGAGCTCGGATGCCAACCCCGCCAACATGTGGCGCTACCAGATCGAGGCCGGCGCGATCGTCAACGATCTGATGTCGCACGGCGGCGTGCCCACCCTGGGTTCGCAGCTCACCGAAGCCGCGAATCAGCAGCGCGCTCAGGATCTCGAGCGCTTCTACCGCTCGCAGGCCCACACCGTCTACGGCAGTTACCACGTCGGCGGCGGTCAGACCGCAATCACCTGGATGCACAACTGGATCGCGGGTATGGCCTGACCCTCGGCCGTAGCCGATCCCGACACAAGATCAGGGCCCACCTCCCGGACGGGGAGGTGGGCCCTGATCTATTCGGACCCGGCGGCTATCCAGCCGAACCCGAAGGCGGACGCGGGGACAGGAAGAAGTCGTGCGGACCGTCCTGATCGGGGTGATCACCGGGATGGTGGAACCTCACCCGAGGTCCTTCCGGTCCGTCGTGGTCGCCGCGGTGCGGGTGGTCGGCGATTTCGCCGCCTGCCGCGTCGGCCGGGGTCAGCGCAACGTCGGTGGTCGGCTCCGGCGCCTGCGCCGACGCGGTGACGGCGAGGGCGCCCATCGGCACCGCGGCCAGCGCGCCTGCCACGGCGACCTGGGCGATCCGGCGCCGGAATGTTGTCGATGTCGTGGAGAGCAACGAAATTCCTTTCCTATGGAACGTGAGTCGCGGGGCGGCGGCTCACCGGTTCCATAGAAGAGTCCGTCGCTGGGACGGCGGTGCGATCGGACTGGCAATCAGCTGTGTAGCCGGTGCCTTCCGTCGATATTGCGGGGCAGTAGATCCCAGACGTGCCCGTTCTCGTTGACGGTCGCGGCCGTGCGCCGACCGGTGCGCGAGAACAAGATTCGGGTGACCGAGCCGTAGTCGATCGGGAAGGTCAGCGGTCGAGCCAATCCGAGCACATCCTGGAGCATGACATTGATCACACCCCCGTGCGCGAAGGCGACCACGGTATCTGCCGGATCGGTGGACGCGGCGATCTCGGTGACAGCATCGCGCACGCGGGTGACGAAGGCGGGCCCATCGATCTGCTCGGGGAGAAATCCCGCCTTGATCCGCTCGTAAACCGCCTGGAATTCCAGCTTCGCATCCTCGATCGGAATGTAGGCGGGTAGGTCACGATCGTATTCGGCGAGGTCGTCGATGATTTCGACGTTCATGCCCAATTTCGCCGCCGTCGGTTCGGCGGTCTCCCGCGCCCGCCGTTGCGGACTGCTCAGCACCCGCGTGATCCGATGCCGACTCAGCGCAGCGGGCACCCGTCGCGCCTGCTCCCACCCGATCTCCGATAATTCGGGATCGGCTGGTCCGTCCGCGTTCGTGATCCGAAGCGGCTGGGCATGGCGAACGAGAATCAACTGCACCCCCTCACTCTGCCGCATCGTCGGCGCGGCGCTGCGGCAGGTGTCGGCAACTCCCAGGCCGGTGGATCAGGGTTGGCCGTAAGGCGGCTGACCGTAGGGCGGCTGACCCTGGCCGTAGGGCGGGTTGTTGGGCGGCTCGTTGTTCTTCTTGCGCTTGGTGAAGTAGACGATGCCGACGATGATCGCGACGACGACAAGTACACAGCAGATGATGCCGAAGAATCCGAAGCCCTTGCTGCTCTTTTTCTTCTTCTTGGCAGCCAGGTCGAGCGCGGTATTGAAGGTGTCGGAAGCCCAGACGTCAGGGCTGGCCCACACGGAATGATCCAGCAGACTCGCATTGGTCAGCAGATCGAGATACATAGGTGATCCCCATTTCGATGGTGTCGGCTTCCTCCCGGTACCGAATCACCAAGATTATCGGGCTGCCGGGGTCGGTGTTAACCCTTCGCGAATGAATCTCTCATGGTGAGAAAATCGTTCAGCGCGGCTTCACGAGTGGAAAGGGCAGAGTCTCACGGATGCTCCGGCCGGTGATGAGCATGACGATCCGGTCGACACCCATGCCGAGTCCACCGGTCGGCGGCATGGCGTGTTCGAGGGCCTGGAGGAAATCCTCGTCCAGTTCCATCGCCTCCGGATCACCGTTGGCCGCGAGCATCGACTGTTCGGTGAGTCTGCGCCGCTGTTCGATCGGATCGGTGAGTTCGCTGTAGGCGGTACCCAATTCGACGCCCCACGCCACCAGATCCCAGCGCTCGGCCACGCCGGCGATACTGCGGTGCGCGCGGGTCAGCGGGGAGACCGAGGTGGGGAAGTCGATATAGAAGGTCGGCTCCTCGGTACGCGCTTCCACCAGATGTTCGTACATTTCCAGCACGACCTGTCCGGCATCCCACCCGTGCTGGTACGGCACCTCGGCCTTGTCGCACAGTTCGCGCAGTTCGAGCAATTCCGTGGCGGGGGTGATCTCGGCGCCGATGGCCTCCGAGACCGCGCCGTGCACCGTTTTCACCGCCCAGTCGCCGGAGATATCCACCTCATCGACGGTGCCGTCGTCCTTGGGGCGCAACGCCACCATGGCTCCGTTGGCGGCCAGCGCCGCGTTCTGGATGAGCTGGCGGCAGGTGTGCATCATCCGCTCGTAATCGCTGTGCGCCTCGTAGGCCTCGAGGATGGTGAATTCGGGATTGTGGCTGAAATCCACACCCTCGTTGCGGAAGGTCCTGCCGAGTTCGAACACCTTCTCCATACCGCCGACGCAGAGCCGTTTGAGATACAGCTCGGGGGCGATGCGCAGGTACAGATCGAGGTCGTAGGCATTGATGTGGGTAAGGAACGGCGTGGCGTTGGCGCCGCCGTGAACCTGTTGCAGGATGGGCGTTTCCACTTCGAGGTAACCCCAGGTGTTCAGCGAATCGCGCAGCGAACGCACGACCGCGCTGCGTTTGGCGAGCGCTACCCGCGCTTCGGGATTGATCGCCATGTCGATGTAGCGCTGCCGCACTTTGGCCTCGGGATCGGCCAGGCCCTTCCACTTGTCGGGCAGCGGGTGCAGGCATTTGCCGTTCATCCGCCAGTCCGCGGCCAGCAGCGACAATTCGCCGTTGCGGCTGAGCCCGATCTGTCCGCTCACCGCGATCAGATCGCCGAGGTCGAAATATTCGCCGAATTCGGCGCTGCGTTCGGCGCCGACCCGGTCGCGGTCGATGACCAGCTGGATTTCGTCGGTCCAGTCGCGCACCACCGCGAAGATCACACCGCCGTAGTCGCGGATGCGCAGCAGCCTGCCGCATACCCGGACCGTGGTGCCGCGCGGTGAGCGTCGCGCCGCCGCGACGGTATGGGTCGGGGGATAGGCGACGGGATAGGGGTCGACGCCCGCCTCGGTCATCCTGTCCAGTTTGTCCATCCGCACCCGCACCTGCTCGGGGCGGCGCGGGAGTTGTTCGGCCAGTTCGGTTTCCGGTAGGTCGGGCGGGGTGCCGTCGGCGTGCAGACCGTTGACGGTGTCGGGTACCGCACGACGCAGACCGGTGTGGACCGCGGTTTCGGGATACTTGCCGAAGCGCGGCAGGAAACCTTCGGCGAGTCCGCTGGCCATCGCGACCCTCGGTAGCTGTCTGCGCTCCTCGAACAGGAAGAAACGCGGCACCCAGTGCGGCTGGTATTTCACATTGGACCGGTACAGCGCCTCCAGTTGCCACCAGCGCGAGAAGAACAGCAGCACACTGCGCCACAACCGCAACACCGGACCGGCGCCGATCCGCCCGCCCTCCTCGAAGACCGAGCGGAATACCGCGAAATTCAGCGATACCTTGGTGATGCCGTAATGCTCGGAGGTGAGGGCGAGTTGCGAGATCATCAACTCCATCACACCGTTGGGGCCCTGGGGATCTCGCCGCATCAGCTCCAGCGACACCCCCGTCCTGCCCCACGGCACCAGCGAGAGCATGCCCAGCGGTCTCTGCTGACCGTTCACCGCCTCGACCAGCAGGCAATCGCCGTCCAGCCGATCACCGAGCCTGCCGAGCGCCATCGAGAAGCCGCGTTCGGTCTCGGTATCGCGCCACGCGTCCGCCCTGGCCATGATCTGCGCGAATTCCTCGGCCGCGATATCGCGGTGCCTTCTGATGCGCACGGTGACGCCGTGTTTGCGCAGCCGGTTCGCGGCCTGGCGCACCTGTTTCATCTCCGGTCCGGCCAACGAGAAGGTCCTGGTGTCGAGGATGGCCTCGTCACCGAGACGCAGCGCCGACAGTCCGGCCCGGCGATAGGCCTGCGCGCCGAATTCGCTCGCGCCCATCACCGCGGGAGCCCACCCGAACTGGTCGGCCAGCCGTAGCCAGGCATCGATCGCCTGCGGCCACACCTCGCGCAGACCGATCGGATCGCCGCTGGCCAGGCAGACGCCCAGTTCGACGCGATAGGTGATGGCTGCCTTGCCGTTCGGCGCGAAAACCACCCCTTTATCGCGGCGGGTGGCGAAATACCCGAGCGAGTCCTCGACATCCGAGCGTTCCAGCAGTCCGCGAATGGCGGATTCGTCGACGCCCGTCATCGCGTTCTCGGCGCGCTGGGAGCGCAGCAGCACGACGACCGCGGTGATCAGGGCGATCGCGCCGAACAGGCCGAGCAGGAAGTTGACGAAGGGCCGGGGATGGCCGTCGAAATGCTCGTTGTCCACAAGGATTGCGGCCGTCACCCGGTAGACCGCCCAGCCGGGTCGCTGCCAGCCTTCCGGCAGGGAACCGGGGAACAGTTCGACCAGGCCCCAGCCGATCAGGCAGCCGACGCCGAGTCCGCCGATCAGCACCCCGAGCGCCTTCCACCCGGCTCCTGGCCTGACCCGGGTATAGAACTCGCGCCACGCGGCGATCAGAACGCCGATCACCGCAAGTTGCACCAGCATCGCCACCAGCGCGTCGACATTGCCCCCGTCCGCGAATTCCGAGGCGTTGGATAGCGCGTAGAGGGCGAGGTAGCCGACCAGCAGCCACCAGGCGATCCGCTTGCGGCTGGTCAGCGCCCCGGCGAGCAGTCCGACGATGAGCGCCCACATCAGGTTCGTATCGGGCGCGTCGAAGTAGTAGTCATCGATATAGCGCCGTGGCACCTGGGTGAGGTAGCGCAATCCCGGCGAAAGACTCCACAGGAAGCAGGCCGCCGCGAAGCCGCCCAGAATCAACCCCGTGGTGTGCGGGACCTCGGAAAGCCTGCCGTGTCCCCGGTGCGGGACCGGTGGGGTCGGCCTTTCCTGCTTGGGTTCGATGTCCGTGCGATGACCGGCGTGCGTGGATGTCACCGAACCAGTGTGTACGGTGTCGCGCCCGCAGTGCTCCAAGACCACCCGCGATGGCGGTTCTCGGCGCGTCGCGGATCCGTGCCGGAGTGTGAGCCGCATCCGAAGCGCGGCGTTCGTCCAGGTCCGTCGCGCCCACCGAGGGGGTTGACGCACGCCGGAAAATCCGGGCGGGTAAGGATGTATCCCATGTCAGATCCAGTCGATGTACCGATCGATGACGACGTCATTCGGCTCGGACAGTTCCTGAAGCTGGCCAACCTGATCGACTCCGGTTCGGAAGCGAAGACCGTGATCGCCTCGGGTTTGGTGCGGGTGAACGACGAGGTCGAACTGCGCCGAGGGCGGCAGTTGCAGGCGGGCGATATCGTCGCCCTCGCCGGTCACAAGGTCCGGGTGGCGCCGATCTAGCGTCCACCGGCGCGATCGTCAGTCCTGGGCGCGCACTACGATGCCGTCGTGGTCGCTGTAGAGGATGTCACCGGGCACGAAGGTGACGCCGCCGAATTCGACGGTGACGTCGCGTTCACCGCTTCCGGTCTGGGTGCTCTTGCGTGGATTGGTGCCAAGGGCCTTGATACCGATATCGAGGGTCCGCAGGATGGCGGAATCGCGCACCGCGCCGTTGACGATGACGCCCGCCCAGCCGTTGTCGACGCCGCGACCGGCGATGATGTCGCCGACCAGTGCGGTGTGCACGCTCGCGCCGCCGTCGACGACGAGCACAGCACCGTCACCCGGTTCGCTCAGCGTCTGCTTGACCAGCAGGTTGTCCTGGAAGCAGCGGATGGTGGTGATCGGTCCGGAGAACGCCGCACGGCCGCCGAACTGAATGAACTGCGTATCGCAGCTGCGGATGTCGGGGCCGATCTCGTCGGCGAGGTCCGCGGTGGCGACGATATTCGATTCGCTGGCATTCGATTCACTCACGGCTGCCAGCTTAAGGGTGCTCGAATCGGAGTTCGTGCAGGCAGGCGGTGGACGTGAGTTCGGTCGCTATCGGTGCCCGTAATGCAGTTCGTACATCTCCCGGTCGTGTTCGGAGATTCTGTTGCGGTCGAGCAGATTGGGATCGATGCCGTGCTGGGCGAGTCGGAACCGACGCCACACATAGCTGAGCGCCACCGTGAATACGACCAGCGGGATGATCATCATCACGATCATGGCGATCTTGATCGGCATGGGCCCTGGGAACAGGAGTACGAGCGCGAAGAACGGGATGATCGGAACGAGGAACCGGACGAGGTAGCGTTCCATGGCCCCGCGGCCGACGAGGTCGTGGACAACCCACTCGTGCAGCTCCGCGGGGAGCTCGCGGCCCAGATCGTAGGCGATCCGCTGGCCTATTGTGGGAATCTTCATACTCCCAGGCTATGCCTGTGTCGTGCGTCACCGCCACTGTTGTGATCGAGGAACGTAGTGTCTCAGCGCCGCCGTGAACAGGTCAGCGCGTTGTACAGCGGTGCCATCCACAGCGGTCCGGGTGGCAGCACGAACGTCAGTCCGTATTCGGGTCGCTGTCGCGACTGCTGTGGAATACGGGGATGTGTTTGATCAGATTATCCGTCGTATGTTTGACGGTGATCTTCACGAACGGTTCGATCGTCCTGCCGAGAACGCGTCCGGCCAGACCGCCCGGCACCCGGTAGTCGACGATGGCGTCGATCGTGCACGCGTGCTCGCCTCTCGGGTGGAACAGGAAGGTCGAATCGATCTCGAAACCCTTGATCGACCTGATCCCGATGGCGAAATTCTTCTCCCACCGGTTCACTTCGACCCGCGAATGCAGCGAAACCGGACCGAGTTTGATGTGACCGTCATAGATCGCACCGAGTCCTTCGACCTGCGCGCCGACCGGGGTGAAGGATTCGATGCCGTGCAGGAAGTGCGGCAGATTCCGGTAGTCGTTGACGTATTGGAATGCGGATTCGGCCGACGCCGCGCAATCCTCGACGATTTTCACTTCGGTCATATCGGCCACTGTAATGGGTTGTCGCAGGTCGCTCCGGTGCCGATGGGGCGTGCGATCGGGCTCATGCGGTGACCGCGAGTGCCGCCGCCAGACCGAATGCGACGGCCATCACCACCACCTCGATGACGGCGCGCCGCAGTGAGGCATGCGCGGTAACGCGGTGGTCGGCGGCACGGCGTACCCAGGACCGACGCCACCACCAGCCGAGCGCGAGCAGGACGGACAGCAGCAGCGCCTTCGCGAGCAGGATGCGGCCGTAGCCGGTGGACAGCAGCGGGCCGAGCCCGTCGACGCGCACCAGTCCGTTCACGATTCCGGTCAGTGCCACCACGGCGATCAGGGGCAGCGCCACCGCCGAGTATCTCGGCAGCACCGTCGCCCATTCGCCACGGGCGCGCACGACCAGGGCCAGTGCGACGAGCAGACCGAACCAGGTCGCCGCGGCCAAGGCGTGCACCGCGGCGAGTACCGAGCCGAAAGACTGCTGTGACATATGACCGGTGATCGGCCGCAATGCCAGCGCCACCGCCGCGAACGCCAGCACCAGATCGGTCGACGTGACCTCCTGGCGGCGAAAGACCAGCGCCGAATACCCCGCGATCGCGCCCGTGCCGAGCAGTATCGCGATACCGACCTGCCCTGCGCTGATCTCGGTCAGGAAGGTGCCGAATTGTTCGGCGCCGAGCCGTCGCACCGGCACCCCGACCACCTCGGCGGCTTCGAGGAGCAGTACCGCGAATTCGGCGACACACCACAGCCCGGCCAGCGCCGCCAATAGTCGCCACGGCGGCAACAGTCGCTCGTGCAGCCGGGGCAATGCCGCCAGTCCGAGCACGGTAGCGCCCGCGCAGTCGGCGATCACCCGGATCACGGCCTGGCCGGGCACATCGGGAGAGGTGAGAACCCACGCCAGTGCCACCCCCAGAACTCCGGCGGGGACGATCAGCAGCAGTGCCCCCGCGTCCCTGCCTCCGGTCGTACCGCTCTTCACCGCCGTCGCATTCCTATCGCTTGTCTCGCCCGCGCCCGGCGAACAGTGCGAAGGCGAGTCCGCCGCCGAACAACACCACCGCGCCGACGATGAAGACCCACAGCGGCACCCCGCCGTCGGCGCCGGTGTCGGAGTTGCCCGCGGCCTCGGGTCGTGGTCCTGGCGTGCCGTTGCCCGCCGTGCTCAGCGTGAAGGTCCTTGAACCCCGGACCGGGTGGCCGTCGGCGGAGGTCACCCGGAACGCGATGGTGTACTCACCGACGGGGCCGAGTGCGCCGACCTCGACGGATACCGTCTTCCCGTCGACCTCGGGCTGCCCCTTCGACCACAGATTGCCGTCGGGGCCGACCACCGTCAGCGACGGGAAATTCGGCTGCAAGGCCTCGTTGAAAGTGACGCTGACGCGGGCCGGCCCGGTGTCGACGGTCGCGCCGTCTTCCGGCACGCTGGCGACCGGAGCCGAATGCGCCGCCGCCGGACCCGCCGCGGCCAGCCCGCCACCGAGTAGCGCGAGTCCGGTGACCAGCGCCGCCACCACCACCCGCACGGGAATCATCTTGCCGCGCTTCACGACTGACGACCGCGAAGGACAGTGCCAACACCGAGTGCGACGCCGAGCAGTCCGAGCGCGAGACCGATGCCGCCGATCCAGCGCGCGGTGTTGTCGGTGTTCTCGGCGGTGTTCTCGGCGCTCGCGGCGTGGTGGTGGTCGCCTTCCGCGCCGGACGCCGCCAGGGTGATGGCGGGCGCGGGATGTTCCGGCTCGGAACCATCCGCACCGACCGGCTGATCCCAGTTGACGACCGTGCCGTCGCTGTAGGTCTGCTTGGCGGGGAAGCTGAGGTTCTCCTGCTTCGGCAGTGGCCCGAGCGAGACGACGAACCGCTGGAATTGGCCGGGGGGAACGCCAGGTGCGCCGGGGTCGGAGGTCCAGGTCACCGCGACGGCCTCGGATTCGGCATTGCGGTCGATCTTGGCGCTCCAGCCCGGAATGGGTTCGGTCCTGGCGTTTTTCACGTTGGGCAGGACGACGGTCAGCCCGGTGGTCGCCGCGGTCACCGACTCGGTGGGGACGCGGAAGGTGACGACCGAATACGACCCCTGCGCGGCGCCGGGGGCGTCGGCGGTGACGTGGGCCGCGGCGGTGCCACCGCCGAGCAGGACGAGTCCGATGGCGGCCACCGAGCCGCCGCAGGCACGCAGAACTGAACTACGCATGATGAAAGGCTTTCTCTCCGAGGGAAGGTGGGGCGAATTATCGAGCGAGCGCCGGTGGCGCGCGCGGCCCGATCGCACCGTTCGGATGAAAGCGGTAGGGGGCGGGACCGGCGTCGGCCGATCCGATGACGGTGGGGATCCGGCGACCGCGCGGCCGGGTGAGCGCCGCGCCGACCGTGGCGGAGGCGAAATCGTAGAGGCGTTGCGCCAGCAGGATCAGCGCACCGCCGATCACCATGGCGAACCCGTGCGCGACCAGCATCCACCCGCTCGGCGGCTGGGCCGAAGGCGCGGACGTCGCGGCGTGGCTGTGGGCGATCGCGCCGGTCAGCACGCTGTGACCGGCCAGCTGACCTACCGCGAGTACTCCGAGTACTCCGAGTACCCCGCGGACCCCGAACCGGCTACCGGGCAGCCGTGTGACGGTCGTCCCCGCGAGTGCCGCCAGCAGGAGCACGAGCGCGCCGCCGACGGAATCCGGGAAACCGCCGCCCGCGCATCCGTGCGCGGCGACGGCCAACGCGGCGACCATCGCGCCGACGGCGCCGCCGCGCAGGCCCGCGTGGGGCGAATCCCGGTGCCGCATCGTCACTTCGACGTATCGAAGGCCAGTGCGGATCCGGAGCCGACGACCGGGCACGGCGATAGCCGCGCTCGGTACGGTCGTGACCGGTCCCGCATAGCGGTGCGCGTCAGTTCACGCCGAGGCGGGCGAGCACATCCGCCTCGACACCGGAGAGTTCGGTGGAGATCGACTGGTGCACGGCCCGGCGGCGCGACGCGGGCATCTGCTCGGCGGTGCGCACCGCGGCGGTGAGACTGGCGAGCCGATCCCCGGCCGCGGCGACGAACTTCTGGTTGTCACCGGTGCCGTCGACCTTGCCGAGGGCCGATTCGACATTGGCGATGCGCGCCTGGAGTTTAGCGCCGTGTCCGGCGAAATCACCGAGCTGCTCGATGCCGATCCCGAGTTGCTGGGCGCGGCGGGTGTCGAGTTGGCCGCGCACGAAGGTCGCGCCCCGGTAGGCGAGCGGAGCGAGTACCGGTACCAGAACCCTGGCCACACCGAGATATTTGCGAACCTGGCTCGCGCTGAACGGATCGCGCTCGGCCTTGGCCGCCGCCTTCAGCGCCGCCTTCTCCTCGGCCTGCAATGTGGCGATCTGCGCCTTGGCGACCTTGCGCTCGGTACGGGCCTGCGCACGCTGGGCCTTGCGGTCGTTCTTCGCGCCGAGCTTGGCCTCCATCACGGCCTTGTGCTTGAGGGCTTTCGCCTCGGCCCGGCGGCTCGGACGCCGCTTGCGCTTCGTGAACAACCCCATCGAAGGCCTCCGTCATGCTGGTTCGCCATGGCAGTACGACGTCGCGGAACGCCCTTCCGCCCACGTCACACGGTTTGCCGTAACCCTATCGGGTCGAGGTCTCCGACTGCGAGTGGGTCAGTGCGCTGGAGCGGGCGGGGTCATGCGGTGCGCGGAGTTGTCGGGGGCAGGGACCATACTGCATACGTGAATTCGGGCATCGGTGACCGCGACGGTCGCGTAGACGACGGCATGGCCGGGGATCGGTCGGCCATCGGCGGCCCGGTGGCTTTCATCGACGCGCGGGCGTTGATCGGGTGCAGACATCGATTGCATCTGAACGCCTCCCACCCCCAATTGCTGACCGGTGTCGTGGAGGATCCGGGCGTTCGCCAGCGGCGTGAGGCCGCGGCGGAACACCGTAACCGGGTGCGCGAGGCCCTGGTCGGGGCCGATCCGGACGGCTGGGTGGTGATCGATCCGCGACTGCGCGCGACCGAGCGGGCCGAGGCGACCATGCGGGCGTGCGCGGAGGCGGCCAAGCACATCTGGGGCGGGCTGTTGCCGCAGGAGCCGGATACCGGCAGGCGTGGCGGCGCGGAAATCCTGCTGCGCGACCATGATCGGGGCGGATACATCCCGGTGATCGTCGTCAATCACAAGGTGACCGATCCGCGTAAACCCGAGCCGGCCGATTTCCACCCGACCACATCGGACCCCTATCGCTGGGATCCCCGGCCGGACCCGTACCGCAAACTGCGTCAACAGCCTCGCGATCAGCAACGTCTCGCGCATCTGTACCGGATGCTGCAACGCCACGGGCTGGCCAGCCCGGCGCTGGTCGGTGGTGTGATCGGATACCAGTTCGGCCGCGACGAAGGGCAGGGCGCGGGCGGTGACGGCGCCGCGGGGGCGCGGGCAGGCGCACGCGGCGGTCGCTACGATCCGGACCGGATCCTCGTGCACGATCTGGGCCCCGTGCTCGCCGATTACGACCATCGCTACGCCGATCGCATCGCGGTGGTGCGCAACGAACTGCCGACGGTGCCGTCGAAGGTGCCCGAATGCCGTCAGTGCCCCTGGTGGAACCGCGGTGTCGACGGCGGACAGAGCTGCGAGGGGTGGCTGGCCGAACACCACGATGTCAGCCTGGTGGCGCCCGGCTCGCGCGCCGAGGTCCTGCGCGGGCACGGAGTGCAGACCATCGACGATCTCGCCGCCTGGATCGGCCCCGACCCCGACGACTGGCAGCACGGCCCGTTCGACGAGGCCGTTGTCACCGCGCGGGCCTGGCTCGTTGGCGCGCCGCTGGTGCGCCGCCTCGATCGGGTGCGGGTGCGCAGGGCCGATGTCGAGGTCGACGTCGATCTGGAGAGTTACCAGGAGTACGGCGCCTACCTGTGGGGTACGCTGCTGGACGGTGTTTACCGGCCGTTTTTCACCTGGGATCCGCTGCCCACCGCGGACGAGGGCCGTTCCTTCGGCGAATTCTGGACCTGGCTGATGACGGTGCGCGCCGAAGCCGCCACCAGCGGGAGAACATTCGCGGCCTATTGCTACTCGCGGACCGCGGAGGACAAATGGCTGTACGAGTCGGCGCGCCGGTTCGCGGGCATGCCCGGTGTGCCGACGACCGAACAGGTGCGCGCCTTCGTCGACGGCCCGGAGTGGGTGGATATGTTCCAGGCCGTCTCCGAGCAGTTCATCTGCCCGAACGGCAAGGGCCTGAAGAAGATCGCGCCGGTCGCCGGTTTCTCCTGGCGTGATCCCGAGGCGGGCGGCGAGGCATCGATGAGCTGGTACCGCCGCGCCGTCGGATATGACGCGGAGCCTGATCTGTCCCAGCGCACGCGCCTGTTGGAATACAACGAGGACGATGTGCGCGCGACCATGGTGCTGCGGGAGTGGATGAGTCCGCGCGAGCCGGTATCCCATTGCGCGGATCTGGAGGTGCCTGGCCTGGCGGATTTCCGGGCAGGCGTCTGACCAGCGGTCCTGATCAGGTCGCTCGACCGGCGGCGGTATCATCACGACCGTGACAGAGCATGTCGAACAACTCGAGTTCCAGGCCGAAACCCATCAGCTGCTCGAGCTGATGATCCACTCGGTCTACTCCAACAAAGACACGTTCCTGCGGGAGCTGATCTCGAACGCTTCCGACGCACTGGACAAGCTGCGACTGGAGTCCTACAGGGATAAGGATCTGCACGTCGACACCTCCGACCTACACGTCGAGTTGGAGGTCGACAAGGACGCGCGGATTCTCACCGTCCGGGACAACGGCATCGGCATGTCCCGCGCCGAGGTCGTCGACCTGATCGGCACTCTCGCCAAGTCCGGCACAGCCGAACTTCGTAAGAAACTCAACGAGGCCAGGTCCGAAGCCGCCGCCGAAGAACTCATCGGCCAGTTCGGCATCGGTTTCTACTCCACCTTCATGGTCGCCGACAGGGTCACCCTGACCACCCGCAAGGCGGGGGAGACCGAAGGCACCCGCTGGGAGTCGCAGGGGCAGTCGACCTACACCATCGAAACGCTGGACGAGGCTCCCCAGGGCACCGCCGTGACGCTGCATCTGAAGCCCGCCGACGAGGACGACCACCTCTTCGACTACACCCAGGAGTGGAAACTCCGCGAAATCGTCAAGAAGTACTCCGATTTCATCGCCTGGCCGGTCCGTATGCAGGTGGAGCGGACCGTCACCGAGGGGGAGGGCGAGGAGAAGACCGAGCGGACGATCGTCGAGGATCAGACCCTCAACTCCATGAAGGCGCTCTGGACCCGCCCCAAGAGCGAGGTCAGCGACGAGGAGTACAAGGAGTTCTACAAGCACGTCAGCCACGGCTGGGACGACCCGCTCGAGATCATCCCGATGAAGGCCGAGGGCACGTTCGAATACCAGGCGCTGCTGTTCATTCCCTCGCACGCGCCGTTCGACCTGTTCACCCGCGATCACAAGCGTGGCGTGCAGCTCTACGTCAAGCGGGTGTTCATCATGGACAACTGCGAGGAGCTGATGCCGGAGTACCTGCGCTTCGTCAAGGGTGTGGTGGACGCGCAGGATCTGTCGCTCAACGTCTCCCGCGAGATCCTGCAGCAGGACCGCCAGATCCAGATGATCCGTAAGCGCTTGGTGAAGAAGGTGCTGTCGACGGTCAAGGATGTGCAGGGGGCCGAGGATCAGACGAACTACCAGACCTTCTGGAAGGAGTTCGGCCGCGTCCTCAAGGAGGGGCTGCTCTCGGACTTCGACAACCGTGAGACCTTGTTGCAGGTCTCGTCTTTCGCGTCGACGAATTCCGATTCCGAGCTGACCACCCTCGCGCAGTACGTCGAGCGGATGCCAGAAGGCCAGGAATCCATCTACTTCATGACCGGCGAGAGCCGTCAGCAGATCGAATCCTCCCCGCATATCGAGGCATTCAAGGCCAAGGGTCGTGAGGTGCTCATTCTCACCGACCCGGTGGACGAGATGTGGGTCGGTTCGGTGACGGAGTTCGACGGCAAGCCGTTCCAGTCCATCGCCAAGGGCGAGGTCGATCTGGAGACCGAGGAGGAGAAGAAGGCCTCCGAGGCGCTGCGCGAACAGCAGGACAAGGATTTCGCCGACGTGCTGACCTGGCTCGGCAAGACCCTGGACGAGAGCGTCAAGGAGGTGCGCCTGACCAACCGGCTCACCACCTCCCCGGCCTGCCTGGTCGGCGATGTCTACGACTTCACCCCGATGTTGGAGCGGATGTATCGGGCTTCAGGCCAGATGGTCCCGGAGAGTAAGCGAATTCTCGAGCTGAATCCGGCCCATCCGCTGGTCACCGGCCTGCGCGACGCTTACTTCACCCGCAAGGAAGACGCCGACGCCGGTAACGTGCCCGAGCTCGACGAGACAGCCGAACTCCTGTACGGCACCGCGGTGCTGGCCGAGGGCGGCGAGTTGAAGGATCCGGCGCGTTTCGCCCATATCCTCACCGATCGGCTGACGCGCACGCTGTAACCGCCCGGACCGGGGGCCTCCCGTTTGTGGAGGAATCGTGGTGAATCCGTAGCGATACGGTGGCCCCCGGTCCGCACGCGTCTCCCGCCGCGCCGGTATCTGGACGATGCCGGGCTCGGACGGTGGTGCGCGCCGGTCACGGTCGGTACGCATCTGGTGTGCGCGGGATGCGCTGGGTGCGGGAGGTGGCCTCGGGATCCGCGTAGGCAGTCCCATAGCAGACCGTTCGGTCGATTTCGGGGATCGAACGTCTTCGGGCACAGCGTTATTCGCCACGGTCTCTGGTTTGCGCGACGGTCGCGCGCGTAGCCTGAGACGGTCGAAAGGATCGTTCCCGAACATGTCAGCAAATCCCCTTGCCACGGCCGAGTCCTGGGATCTCGCCGCCGAGGATTACGCCGAATTCGCGCCGGCGATCACGCGGCCTTTTTCCGCCCGTGCCCTCGAATTGGCGGGACTGACACCCACGTCACGAATCATCGACGTGGCAGCGGGTACCGGATCGCTGAGCCTGTCCGCGGCCGGACAGGTGGCCTCGGTGCACGCGATCGATTTCTCCGCCTCGATGCTCGCTCGCCTGCGTGACGGCGCGGGCGCTGCCGGATTCGCCAATGTCGAGACCGTGGTGGCCGACGGGCAGGCGTTGCCGTTCGAGGACGACCGATTCGACGCGGCCTTCTCCATGTTCGGGCTGATGTTCTTTCCCGACAGGGCAAAGGGTTTCGCGGAGTTGTACCGGGTGCTGCGCCCCGGGGGCGTCGCGGTGGTCTCCAGTTGGGCGCCGATCGCCGATTCGCCGCTCATGATGAAGATGTTCGCGGCCTGTGCGGCGGCCGATCCCGAACTCCAGGAGCCCCAACCCGATTTCCTCGGCCTGGAGAATCCCGAGGTGTTCGCCTCCGAGATGCTCGCGGTCGGCTTCGTCGGCGTGACGATCCAGCGCCACTCCACGTCCCTCGTCTTCGACAGCGCCGGACATCTGTGGGACACGATGGTGCTCAGCAGCGCGGCCATGCAGATGGTGCGACGCGCCGACGGCGAGAAGCTGTGGGACGAGCGCGCCAAGGCGATGCGGGATTACCTCTCGGCGAACTACCGCCCGAACAGCCCGCTCTCGACGACGGCGTTCCTCGGAATCGCCCACAAACCGCGGGGAAGCGCCGAATAACGCACCGCGCCCCCGCGTTCCGGTATGCGGCCGGGACGCGGGGGCGCGGTGGGAATTCGCGACGTTCTACCGCGGCGCCATGCGCAGCGCGCCGTCCATGCGGATCGTCTCGCCGTTGAGGTAATCGTGCTGGACGATGTACTGCGACAGCTGCGCGTATTCGTCGGGGCGGCCCAGGCGCGACGGGAACGGCACGCCCGCTTCGAGGCCCTTGCGGTATTCCTCGGTGACACCGGCCAGCATCGGGGTGTCGATGATGCCGGGGGCGATGGTGTTCACGCGAATGCCGAACTGCGCCAGGTCACGCGCGGCCGGAACGGTCATGCCGTGCACCCCGCCCTTGGACGCGGAGTACGCGATCTGGCCGATCTGGCCTTCGAACGCGGCGACCGAGGCGGTGTTGATCACGACGCCGCGCTGGCCGTACTCGTCGACGGCGTCGGTCTTCGAGATCGCGTCGGCGGCCAGGCGCATGACGTTGAAGGTGCCGAGTAGGTTCACGGTGATGACCGTGCGGAACAGTTCGAGATCGTGCGGGCCGTTCTTGGACAAGATGCGTCCGGCCCAGCCGACACCGGCGCAGTTGACCACGATGCGCAGCGGAGAGCCGGATTCGACGACCTTCGCCACGGCCGCCGAAACCTCTTCGTGGCTGGTGACGTCGGCGGGGATCAGGGTGACGCCCGCGGGCACGTTATCGCCTGCGCGCTCGATGGATTGGGGCACGTCGAGGCCGAAGACGGTGGCGCCGAGATCGGCGAAACGCTTGGCGGTGGCGGCTCCGAGGCCGGACGCGCCTCCGGTGACAATGGCGGCGGTACCCGAAATCTCCACGATGGTCCTCTCGTTCGTGACAGCCAGTTGGCCTTTCGTCAATTGCACCCTAACGGGTGCGCGGCGCGAAGAGGTTCACGGCTCCCCGCCAACCCGGTTCGCCCGTGTGTTTATCAACGAACAGATATGTTCATCGGTGGTATCGTCCGCTGTATGAAGCTGTTCGCCGACGGCGGGGTCGCCGGTCGGAAGGTGTTGATCACGGGGGCGGCGCGCGGTATCGGCGCCGTGCTGGCCCGGCAACTACATGCGCGCGGTGCTGCGGTCGCGTTGCTGGGGGTGGAGCCGGAGCAGCTCGCGGAGGTCGCCGCCGACTGCGGTGACGCACCGTGGCGCTACTGCGATGTGGGCGATCCCGCGCAGGTGGACCGTGTGGTGGACACGCTCGTCGCCGAACTCGGCGGACTAGACGTGGTGGTGGCCAACGCCGGGGTGGCCAAACAGCTGGCGCTCATCGGCGGTGATCCCTCGATCCTCGAGGAGACACTCACCGTCAATGTGCTCGGGGTGTACTACACGTTGCGCGCCGCGGGTCCGCATATCTGTCATCCCCGCGGCTACGTGCTGATCGTTTCCTCGCTCGCCGCCGCGGTCAATCTGCCGCTGGCAGGCGCTTACAGCGCGTCCAAGGCCGCCGCGGAGGCGCTTGGCCACACGCTGCGCAACGAGATCAGGCACACCGGCGCCAAGGTGGGCATCGCCTACTTCGCCGAACTCGACACCGATATGACCACCCGCGGTTTCGGCACCGCCGCCGCGCGCGAAATTCTCGGGCGCTCGACGGTATCCGGGGTCGCCCCGCTCGGCCCGGCGATCGACGGGATCGAACGCGCGATCGCCCGCCGCAAACGTCAGGTCGTTTCGCCCTGGTGGGTGTCGATCGTGCTGCCGTTCCGGCCGATCGCCCAGTACGTCATCGATATCGCGTTGCGCAGGGGAGTCGCGGCGGCACTGGACATCGCGCGCACCGAGGACGCACCCTTCACCACCGACCAACCTTCGCGACCCCGCAGAATGGAGCGGCCCGCTTAGCCCGATCCGAACCCGGAGTCACGCATGACCGAACTCCCAGGCACCTCCCGACAACTCCCTCGCGGCCGTCACGGCTTGCCGCGGGAGCAAGTCATCGCCTCACAGCGGGAGCGGATACTCGAGGCGTTGGCCGACGCGATGGCCGAGAGCGGTTATGTGGGTACGTCGGTCGCGATGATCCTCAAGCGAGCGGGGGTGTCGCGGGAAACCTTCTACGAACAGTTCCGCTCCAAGGAGGACTGTTTCGAAGCCGCCTACGAGCGGGCCGTCGCGGGCCTGCTCGCTCGGATCGACGAGGCGATCTCCGACGAGGACGACGCGTCACCGGAGCCGAGGGCGAAGGAGGATCGCATGGCGCGCATCCTCAGCGCGTATTTCGACGGCTTGGTCGCCGAACCGGCGCACGCCAGGCTATTCCTCGTCGAGGTCTACGCGGTGGGGTCCAAGGCGATCACGGGCCGCGCGCGCCTGCAGGAATTGTTCGTCGCCCTGATCGCCGACGCGCTCGACGCCCGCACGGAGGCGCAACGCTTCGCCTGCCAGACATTCGCCGCCGCGGTGGGCGCGATGGTCACCGCCAGGATCGCCGCGGACGATCTGGACGGCCTGCGCGGCCTCGAACAGCCGCTGCTGGATCTGGTCGCCCGCAGCGGTGACCTCTACGGCCACGCCATGGCCTCGGACTGAGTCGTCCGCCGCTACGAACGGGCGTCAGCCGATTCCACCTCGATGTCCGCGGCGGTCGGGTGGGCGGTATCGCGCCTGCGCAGCAGCAACAGCGCCCCCGCGAGGGCAGGCACCGACACCGCGATGGCCGCGCTCGCCGCGAAGGCGAGGCCGGGCAGTGCCGTTGACAGCAGGGTGGCCGTGCCGAAGTAGAGGAACAGCAGACCCGCGCCTATGCCGATGACATGTTCCGGCAGATGTTTGCCGACCAGGATGCCGACGCCGATGGCGAGCGCGTCCGCCGCGACCATGCCGAGGGTGGAGCCGATCCATACGCCGAGCCAGTTGTTGTCGGTGGCGAGGGCCGCGGTCGCGAACATGGTCCGATCACCGAGTTCGGCCAGTAGTACGGCCGACAGCACGACGAAATAGGGCGCCCTGGTCGAACGCGGCGGTGCGGGTTCGGCCTCGGGATCTCCCGGGGTGAAATGTTCGCGCAGTGTCCAGATGCCGACGGCGAGGAAGGTCAGTGCCGCAGCCAAGGCGATGGCCCTGGTCGGCAGGGCGACGCCGAGGAAGTACCCGACGCCGACGGAGATGACGTGCACCGACGCGGTGGCGGTCGCGATGCCGCCGAGAACGACCCACCAGCGGTAGCGCAGCGCGAATGTCAACGCCATCAGCTGGGATTTGTCGCCGAGTTCAGCCAGGAAGACGATTCCGATGCTGAGCAGAATCGTGGTGGTCATGGGTAGCTCCGAATCTTCGGCCTGCCTGCCGGAGATCGGGGTACGCCTCCGGCCGACAAACGAACATGGTTTGTCAGGCCGAAGGTCTCGCCCACCGGAAATCCACCGGTTCACGTAACCGGATTCACCTGCCCTCGCGGGCCTGGGAATCAGTATGTCGACTACATGATTGGGGGCTACTCCCCTTCGCTGTGCACGACTCTACCCGGACGGTGGCGGTCTGCCAAGTCCGCCCTTCTCCAAATCGCCCCTCGCACAATAAGTTTGGAGATCCGTGCGCGGAACTTCGGGTACCCTTACGCGGCCAGCAGCATAGCCAGAACCGCGGTATCGGGATCGCTGATCGGATCGAGCCCGACCCGGCTGACCAGGGAAGTGATGGTGCCGTCCGATTCGGCTTCCACCCACGCGGCACGATGTTCGAGGCCCAGGTGCGGTACGCCGGGCAGCAAGACGCAGCCGGACGCGGCACCCGCGCATTCGGGCAGCGACGGCCGGGTTTCCGAGGGCGGATGCAGCATCAGCAGGGCGGCGGGCATATGGTCGGCGAACCGTCCGGGAGTCAGCGCCTCCTCGCCGAGTACCGGGCCCTCCGCCATCACCAGTCCGACCGTGCCCGGCATCGGTTCGTCCGGCAATTCCTCGCGTACGCCGAATACGGTGGTCGTGGTGAGCAGGCCGGGCATGGTGGCGACCCGCACCGCGAGAACGAGGACCTGCGCCCATTCCTTGGTGGTGTCGGGCCAGCGGCCGGAGATGACGAAACCTCGCAACGATCCGTGCGAGTGGAACGGCGTGATGCCGATCGGTTCGTTGATTCGCATGGTGCCTCCCGTCGTGGAACCGGGGGCGGCTTTGCCCGTCCTCGAAGTAATGGACTGACAATGAAGCACGTATCACCTGGCACACAAGTACCAAAGAGTGCCAATACGTCTCTTACACGCATTCCGGACACCTTCGTGTGGCGCACGACACGCAAACGGGCCCCTACCGTCGTGCGACGGTAGGGGCCCGTGGACGTTCGCGGGTGATCGTTACCCGAAGATCAGGCCCTTGCCCTGGCTGACGGCGCGGGCGAAACGCTCCTGCACATCCTCCCAGTTGACGACGTTCCAGAACGCGGTCACGTAGTCGGCCTTGACGTTCTTGTACTGCAGGTAGAAGGCGTGCTCCCACATGTCGACCTGCAGCAGGGGGATGATGCCGAGCGGCACGTTGGCCTGCTGGTCGTAGAGCTGGAAGGTCAGCAGTTTCTGGGCGAGCGTGTCGTAGCCGAGCACGGCCCAGCCGGAGCCCTGCAGGCCGTTCGCGGCGGCGGTGAACTGCGCGCGGAACTTGTCGAACGAACCGAACTGGTCGTCGAGCGCCGCGGCCAGGTCGCCGACCGGCTTGTCGCCGCCGTTGGGGGAGAGGTTCTTCCACCAGATCGAGTGGTTGACGTGGCCACCCAGGTGGAAGGCGAGGTTCTTCTCGTTCAGGAAGATGGCGGCGTGGTCGCCGGCCTCGCGAGCCGATTCCAGCTTCTCGAGGGCGGTGTTCACACCCGCGACGTAAGCGGCGTGGTGCTTGGAATGATGAATCTCGTTGATCTGCCCGGAGATGTGGGGCTCCAGGGCGCTGTAGTCGTAATCCAGATCTGGCAGCGTGTACTCAGCCACGATGTCCCTTCCTAATGTCGGGCTGGGTGCGCCCGTATTCTCGAGCACACCCAACCATCATTCGTACACCCGGTGGGTCCAACCCGGTCCGAAGCCTCCGGTATTCCGGCGGCCACCGATTCGGTGGCGGGCCGCATGCCTTCTCGCGGAGAAATCGGCGTCCGTCGGACCCCGCGCATACGATCGAACCATGTCGTCCTGCGGCGGGCCAGCGGGGTATTCCGGTTGTGCCACTTGCCGAACGCGGCGTGGAGGGTCGTGCGGCGGTATGCCGAACCGGCAAGAAGGGCTACCGCACCCGGTGAACGGATGCGGTAGCGCGCCAACGATGATCGGGACCGTACGCGGAGGTCAGAGCGGCGGCGCGATCCCGGGACGGATGGTCTGCGGGTCGCCCGCGTCATGGGCTTGCCACCAGCGCACCCCGCCCGCGATGAATTCGGTCAGTGGGATCTCGCGGCCCTCGGTGTCGTTGATGACCATATTGTCGAACCACACCCGCACATCCAGTTCGCGCGGATCGATGCCTTCCTCCTGGGAGAACTCCAGGACGTGGGCGCAGACGTGGTTGTCGATCCTGGTGTCGAAGCTCAAAAGTTCGCTCCACAGCGCCCAGCCGCTGTCGTCCAGGTCGATGAATTCCCAGCCGTGCAGCCTGCCGCCCCCGAAACTGCGGATGGCATCGCTGAGGCCGTCGAGCTGCAACGGCAGCACCCTGGGTTCCAGGTCGTCCCAGCGCTGTTCGCGCAGTGATGCCGCGACGCGTCCGACGCCGAGGAAGGTCAGTGAGACCTTGAAATCGTGGATCGCGGGCGCGTCCGTCGGCAGCGTCAGCACTTCGAGGTCGAGTCGCAGCGTGCGCGCCGCGGAGTCGACCCGCAGTCCGAGGCAGGTCGCCTCGGACAATGCCGTATTGAGTCCGGTTGTATCCAATCCGTCGAGTAGCCCCCTGCTCACGTTCATGAGCCCAAGGCTACCGACAGTGTGGGCGCGCACCGGGTATTTCAGTTATTCGCTAGTGTTCTCGTTTTTTTGTGGAACCGAATCGTCTCGCGCGCCGTCCAAGTAGTTGTCGGGATCAACACGGCCACGGTCCCGAGGTGGCGGCGAATGACCGCTCCGGGATGTCAGGAGGGGAGTTCCGGAACGGTCGTTCGCAACGTCCCTGTTCAGCGCTGGTCTGCCAGCACCGCCGGAACGGATCGCGGGCGGACGGCTCGATAACGGAAACGGCGATATTTCGAATCATTCGACCGTCGCCACCTGTGGATCAGGCTGTGGATTGTGTGGATAACTCTCATGGAGATATGCACAGGTGCGGCCATGTCCGGACGCTCATTAGGATTCGCGGCGGAAAACAAACTCAAGGGCTGGATACTCCACCAGAAACGAATCCAAGCCTCGGTGGGAGCCGCTACTCCCCCGCGCTGTCGCAGTCGTGGCAGGATCGAATCGTGACGAGTCCCGAGATTCAATCGGTGCCGGTGCACTCCCTGCCCGGCGAATTCGACCAGACCGACCGTCCCGACGGGGTGGGCCGGGCGATCCTGCTCGACGTTCGCGAGGACGACGAATGGGGACTCGGTCATGCGCCGGGAGCACTGCATATACCGATGGCCGATGTGCCGGCCCGGGTCGATGAATTGGCCTTCGACACCGATCTCTACGTCATCTGCAGGCAGGGCGGTCGGTCCATCGAGGTGACCAGATACCTTGCGCACGTCGGATTCGACGCGGTCAACGTCAGCGGTGGCATGGTGGCCTGGCAGCAGGCCGGACGCCCGCTGGTCGCCAAGGGCGACCGGCAGGCGAAGATCTACTGACGAGGATGCCGTGCTGATGCGCGCGGACGTCAGCGAATGCCGGTGAGGAGACAGCCATGAGTACGGTGGTTCAGCCGTGTGCCCGGTGCGGCGCGCGCTGGGCGGTGCGCGGTGCGCCGATGCACTGGTGCCCGCGCTGCCGCGGCGTACTGCTCTCGCCCGCGCCGATCGACGCTCCCGCCGAGCGCCGCAACTACCGCTGGGTGGCACGGCGTCCCGATCAACGACCGAAACGCGCGGGTGCCTCCACCCGGTCCGCCGCGCCGGCGGGCACACCGGGATACACAGAGATGCCGCGCTGGGGGCTCATCGATCAACTGCCCGCCGAGGTCGCGGTTCCGCGCCGCCGCCTCGCCGGTTTCGGCAGGCGGGTCGACGCGCTGCTGATGGTCACCGCCATCGTCTTCGTGCTCTCCGCGCTCGGCGAAGTGGTGCGCTACCTGATCCTGCTGCGCAATCGCACCCACTTGATCGACCCGTTCGTGCTGCGTATCTCCGATGCGTTGGTCATCGGATCCGCGGCGCTCTCGCTCGTATTCGGACTCGCTGCCGCCGTCGGGCTCGTCGTGTGGCTGGTCGACGCGCGTCGCGCCGCGTACGCGAGGGCGGGACTTCGCGATCCGCGGCGTCCACGCGCCCTGGCGCTCGGTTGCCTCGTCCCGGTGGTCAATCTGCTCTGGCCCGGCGTATTCCTCACCGAACTCGCGCTGCGCAGGCAGGATCCGCGGGCCGTGCGCGCCATCCGGATCTGGTGGCTCGCCTGGGTCGTCGGCGGCGGGCTCGCCGTCACCGCGCTGATCTGGCGGACCGCGGATTCGCTGCAGGTCAAGGCAGACGGCGTCGTCTTCACCGCGTTCACCGATGCCTGGGCCGCCGGTATCGCCGTGCTGACGCTGTGGGTGGTGCGTTCGCTCGACGGGCGAGATCTGCTCGGACGCGCCAGGACCGCGCGACGCTGGGTGGTCGCGGCCGACCCGGTCGTCCACGTCATCGAACCGCTGCATCCAGGCGCGGGAGTCGCCGCGCGCGCGGATGCCGAGCCCGTCCGGAATGCGGACGAGGAGGACATGCCCGAAGATCGGGATACCGACAACGCTGTGGACCGTGAACAGCAGGAGGTTTCGGCCAAGTGAGCCAGGGCAATCGCGCGCCGTTCGTCGTCGCGCACCGGGGAGCTTCGGCGGCGCGTCCCGAGCACACGCTCGCCGCCTACGAACTCGCGCTGGAGGAGGGTGCGGACGGTGTGGAATGCGACGTCCGGCTCACCAGGGACGGGCATCTGGTCTGTGTGCACGATCGGACCGTCGACCGCACCTCCTCGGGCACCGGCCTGGTCAGCGAGATGACACTGGACGAATTGCGGGAGCTCGACTTCGGTGGTGCGGGCGCGCCGGTTCCCGTCCTCACCTTGAGCGAATTGATCGAACTGGTGCTGGATTGGCGCAGCAGGCCGACCAAACTGTTCATCGAGACCAAACATCCGGTGCGCTACGGCGCGCTGGTGGAGAACAAACTGCTCGCCGAACTCCAGCGCTTCGGTATCGCGACCCCGGCCTCGGCCGATCATTCGCGGGCCGTGGTGATGTCGTTCGCCGCGTCCGCGGTGTGGCGGGTCCGCCGGGCGGCGCCGCTGCTTCCGACGGTATTGCTCGGCGAATCCTCGCGCTACCTGGGTGGCGGCGCCGCGACCACGGTCGGGGCGACCGCCGTCGGTCCCTCGGTGAAGACATTGCGCGACCATCCGGATCTGGTCGACAAGGCCGCCGCGGCCGGACGCGCCACCTACTGCTGGACTGTCGACGACCCCGACGACATCCAACTATGCTCCGACCTGGGCGTCAGCTGGGTCGCCACCAACCATCCCGGCCGGACGAAAGCTCTGCTGTCGAGCTGAGACGTGGCGTGTGGGGTGTGCGGGGTCCGGGAGAGTAGTTTGACCATCCGTGGGAAAGAGCAAGCGCAACAGTCCTAAGCCCGGAGGGAACCGGGCCCAGCGTCTCGCCGAGCGCAAGGCCGCGCTGGAGCAGTCGGCGCAATCGGTGACACGTCCGTTCGAGGGTCTGGCCGCGGAATGCGATCTGGTGGCGCTACGCGAGTTCGTGCCGTCGGCGACCGCGACGCTGAAGCTGTCGCCGGAGGTGGCGGCGGAGCGCCCGGTGGTGCTGGCCACGGTGCTGCCCGGCGCCGTGGCCGCGCTGGTGCGCGCGGGTGATGACCCGAGCGGCTTCGTCGCCGCCCAGGTGCAGTACCAGGGCTCGGACCCGGCGGCCGATATCGCCGCGTCCATCCTGTGGACCCAGTCCGCCGAACCCGGTGAATCGCTGGCAGCGGCGCAGAGCGTGGCCGGAGGGCCACGACTGGCCGATGTCATCGATCCCGGCGCGGATCTCGAGCTGACCGTCCACCAGGATTTCGACTGGTGGGTGCCGGAAGGCGTGCAGCCCGACCCCCAGGTCGCCGCGACCATCGAACAGGCCAAGCAGGCGATCATGCCGTCCGCGCGGCTGGATCTCGGGCCGGACGCGATCGGCGCGGCCTGGTGGGTCGACGCCGGAGAGAAGGCGCATGTGCGCTGGGTGCGGCCCGAGAACGAGGACGATCTCATGCTGGCGCTCGCGCGGTTGCACGCCTCGGGTGGGCTGCATCTGGGCGAGGGCTCCCGATTCGCCGGCTCGTTCCGCACGCACGGACTGCTCGTGCCGGTATTCGATCTGGATCCGGAGCGGCACGCGAACGAATGGATCGACGCGGCGAAGGAATTCGGCGCACGGCTGGCAGAGGCAGTGGCCGTCGATGCTCCGCTCTCGGCCGACGAGCGTCGTTCGAGGGACGGGCTGCGGTCGCGTCAGATCACCTTGCGATGAGTCACGAAGTCTCTTGGAGAATTTTGTGAAAAATGCTTCCCTCTAATGCCCGCCTGGTTACGTTTCTCGCCATCACCGGCAGCTGGTTAAGGTAAGGCGAACCTAGCGGACTGATGAGGAAAGTAGGGACACCATGGAAGCCATTATCGGTTTGCTCGCCGTGCTCCTCAGCTCCCTCAGCGCCTCGTAAAAATCCGAGGAAGAAACGAACGGGTGGCCGCAGCGCATACCACGGCTGCCGCATTTCGACGACAGGCCCGGCTCGTCACGACGAGCCGGGCCTGTCAAACGAAAAAGGGGGATCAGATACTGCCGCCCGCGATCGGCGGAGCGCCGGACGCATCGGCTGGTCCACTCATTTCCCGGCGAATGAACTCTTCCAGATCGAACAGATTCGACCCGGCTCGTTCGGTGACGGTGAGCAGGGTGGTCATATTCGCGACCTCCTCGACCTGCTCCTTCAAGAACCACTGCATGAACTGTTCACCGAGGTAGTCGCCCTCTTCGCGCGCGGTGCTCGCGAGCCGGACGATCTGGTCGGTGACGTTCTTCTCCTGGGCCAGTGCCATGGCGATCACGTCACGGGCACTCTCGAATTGCGACTTCGCGGAGTCGACACCGGTCAGTTCGACGCTGATATCCCGGTCGAGGAAGTACTTCACGATCATGAGGGCGTGATTACGTTCTTCCACGGCCTGCTTATAGAAGCGATTGGCCAGAACCGGAAGATCCGCATTGTCGAACCACACCGCCATGGCGATGTACTGGTGCTCGGCATTGAATTCGTGCCGGATCTGGTCGTGCAGCAGACCATGGAATTTGCTGGTAGGTGATTCCGGATGGCTGGACATGACACAGACATTATCGCTGGTCATCGTGCGTGTCATCCAAGCACACCCTTATTGAGGCTAGTATTGCCTAATTACTTTCCAGCCGCGCCCGCCATTTTCGGGGCGGTGCTGTCGTGCCGGACAGAGGGTGATTCGCGGGCGATGAAGTCCTCCACATCGAACAGAGCGTCATCGGCGCGGTCGATCACCGACAGCAGGCGCGTCATATCCGCGACATTCTCCAACTGCTCCTTCAGGAACCATTGCACGAAGCCTTCGCCCAGGTAATCGCTGGTTTCGCGGGCGGAGCGCGCCAGGTTGGTGATCTGCGCGATGCCCGCGCGTTCCACCTCGAGCAGGTATGCGACGGCCGCGCGCGGCGAATCGAAATCCGACCGCACCTCGTTCAGCCCGCCCACCCGGACCTCGACATCGCGGTCGAGTAGATACTGGATCATCCGCAGCGCGTCGCCGCGGTGTTCGGAGGAGCGGGCGTAGCAGTGCGCGCCGAGCCGGGGGAGCCGCCGGGAGTCGAAATACACCGCCGCCGCCAGATACTGCTGGGCCACGGTGAGACCCTGTCGTATCTGGTCGCGCAGCAGGATTGTGAAGGACACATCGGTCTCGGACATAGGTTCGACGCTACCGGGTGAGCAAAGCGTCCGGCACGGGTTGATCCGACGCCAGTGCGTCGAAGAATTGACTGGCCTTCGTCTTGTCCCAGACCAGCACATTGCCGCTGTCGGTGTCCTCGAAGCCGCCGATCGGCACCGTGGTCGCCACGGTATCGCCGCGCATCGCCCAGCCCAGTCGTCCCAGATCCCACAGGTGATCGCCCTCGTCCACCTTCAGCGAGTCGACCGTATCGGTGGCGAGGGGCCACAGCTTGAACGGATTCGCGAGGGTGGCGCCGGAGGTGGCCTTCTTCAGTAGCGCCGCCATGAACAACCGCTGATTGTTCATGCGGTCGATATCGGCCAGGGCGGTGGCCCGACTGCGCACGAATCCCAGAGCCTGCGGGCCGTCGAGCTTTTGGCACCCCGGCTGTATATCGATCCCGGCAAGCGGATCATCGATCGCCGTTGGCACGCAGATATCGATGCCGCCGAGTGCGTCGACGATGCCGGCGAATCCGGCGAAGCCGATCTGGGCGTAGTGGTCGATCCGAAGGCCGGTAGCGATTTCGATGGTCTGCACGAGCAGTTGCGGGCCGCCGAAGGCGAAGGCGGCGTTCAGTTTGTCCTTGCCGTGGCCGGGAATCCCGACGTAGGAGTCGCGCGGCAGGCTGATCAAGGTGGTATCGCCGGACTTCGGGATATGCACAAGCATGATGGTGTCGGTGCGCTCCGGTCCGACTTCGCCTCCGGTGGCGAGTTCCTGCTCCTGTTCCGTGGAGAGTCCGCCGCGCCCGTCGGAACCGACGAGCAGCCAGTTGGTCCCGGGCGTGTCACCGACCCGGTCCGCGTAACCCGCGAGCGCGTCGATGCGGACGAGTTTGCCGTCGAGATGGAAGACGGCGCCGATCGCGGCCAGGATCAGCACGAGCAGGAATACCAGCGACCACCGGAACGGATGACGTTTGCGGCGGCGGCGCGGCGGCTGCGGTACCCGGCCGTGTCCGCTCGGCGGCGGTCCGGGCGGACCCGAGCGCGGTGGCTGATCGTTGCGAGAGGGTTTCGGCCGCTGGGGCGGCGCCTGTCGCTGCCGCGCCGCCGGGTCATCGAACGGCTCGGGTCGCTGGGTCGGCGCGTGGGTCTGCCGGGACGGGCGCGGCGGCGTACGCCGGATGATCGGTTCGGCAGGCGGCTGGGAATAGGCCAGCGGCTGCTCCACGGGGTCGCGGCGCAACACCCTGGTCGGTTCGACACGTGGTGGTATCGGGCCGCCGCGCTGCTGGTGCGGCGGTTGCGGCTGTCGGGCGCGCTGCCTCGGATCGCCGTGGGGTCCCGGCGGTGGCGGCGGCACCCCGCGCCTGCGGGCGTTGAACTGGGGGTCGTCGCCGTTCATCGTTTCGACTCTACTTATCCAGGATCGCTGGTTGTGGTGCGGCGAGCGGCCGAAACCATTCGCACGTTTCCTCGATAATCCCGGACGCGGCGGCTGCCGTTACGGCAGCCAGGAAACGTGACCTCGTAGCAATGTGTAGCCGATGTAGGCCACGGCATCGATGGTCGCATGGGCGAGCACGAGCGGCCATAGTCGGTTGGTGCGCTGCCAGTATCGGCCGAAGATCAACCCCATCACCAGATTTCCGAGTCCGCCGCCGAGCCCCTGGTAGAGGTGATAGCTGCCGCGCAGCAGCGACGAGGCCAGCAGCGAGGAATTCTCCGACCAGCCGAGTCTGCGCAGCCGGGTGATCAGGTAGGCGACGACGAGTACTTCCTCGGCCACCGAATTCGCGCACGCGGAAAGGATCAACGCGGGTAGTCGCCACCAGTGGTCACCCAACGAACTGGGGACAATCGTCACACTCACCCCCATGGTGTGCGCGAGCAGATACAACCCGAGGCCGGGCAGACCGATGATCGCCGCGAGCGCCAGTCCCGGCAGCACGTCCTTACGAAAGCGGATGCGGGCCAGTCCGATCAGGCGCGGCCCGATTCCGCTGCGCCACAGCAGATACAGGCCGAGCGCCGCCCAGCCCGCCAGTCGGACTACCCCGAGCAACTGGAAGAGCAGATCGAGCAGCGATTGGGTGGAACGGGAGGCGTTGAGCGCGACGGTTCTGCCGCCGACGCCCCCTGGCGCCAGCGCGCTGTCGATCAGCGACAGCGCGGCGTTGAGCCCACTCAGCCCGAAGGTGATGGACAGGACTATCGCGATCTCGATCCGGATCGCGAAGCGTTCCCGTTCCGCCGATTCGGACCCGCTCCATTCGCCACTCGTCTCCGTGCGCATGCGGTCGAATCTATTGCCCGTGCGCGGTGATCGGGCGTCACGCGGTGCGCGTCCGTCTTCGGGGCGGATCGAGACAGCCCGGCCCGGACGCCGATCGCGTTGGGGAGCAGGGCGGACATCCGGCTGCCGCGCCGGACTCGGCGATCCTGCTGCGCCGAGCTGCACGGGCGGCGCGGCGTCAGATGCGCCGTAGACCGTTCAGAAAAGGGCAGCCCGCCAGCGTGCGGACCGCGCGGCTCAATGCTTCGACGCTGTCGGCGGGCGCGCTGAACGGCATCCGGAAATCGTGGTCACCGTCGTGGCCCTCGACGCGCAGGGTGATGCCGTAGCGGTCGATCGCGAGCGGGTGGACCGTCCCGGTCTGTAATTTCGGCGGCAGATGCCGGGCGAGCTGGGCGACGATATCGCTGTGGTCGGCATCCATGTGCTGCAGCCATGCCGATTCGACGGAGCAGAACGGGTCGGGCTCGGCCAGTCGAAGCTGGTCGACGCAGACGGATTCGGCACCGGTCGCGTCGGCCATCACCGCCGAACCGATTACCAGGCGCAGCAGCGTCGCGGTGTGCCCGACATCGAGCAGCGCCGAATGCGGGTGGTTCTCCGCCACTTGCGTCGCCAACGCCCGTTGCGCGGCGACCGGCACCGCGCGCACCACTCCGCGCAGCCAGACCAGCGCGCGCACGGGCTCACGCAGCGGCAGCGGCGCGTGGTCGGTGAGTTCCAGCACGGCGGCGGCGCCACCGGGGCTGGAATTGCCGATCAGCACCGCGGCTGTCGAACCCGACGGTACGGCGATCACCACGTCGCCGCAGTGGCGCAGGTAGTGCACGGAGGTCGGGGTCGGGTCGATGCCGGGAAGGGCCAGCACCGCCTGCTCGGCGTGGGCGCACGCATTGCGCACCCGCTCGGCGGTGGTCGGTGTGACGGTCGGGTTCGGCATGCGGACCTCCGAGAAATGACGCGGAATGCGGCGAAAAATTAGGTAAACCTAAGCTAAGTCACGGCGGTACGGTTCCGCAAGCATTCGCATCGCGCCGATTTTCGGAAAAGTTCGCCGCGGATCGTCGACGCGGACTCCGCGTGCCGGCGGCGGCACGCTACCGTTGCCCCGTGGTGAACGGCGCGCAAACGGGTCACGGTCCTGGCAGTGAACCGGTTCTGATTTCGCTGACTGCGCCCGCCAGGCGCAGCCTGGTCCGGGATCTGGTGTGCGACATCGGTTCCGGTGCGCCGCCTACGGTTCCGCGTCTGGCCGCGGACCGCGCCGACGCCGAGATCGCCGATTTCCTCGCGGCCGTCGCCCACGCCGACACCGGATTCGTCGCACGTGCCGACACCGGAGAGCGGGCACTGGCGATCGTCGCGGCGACCGCCGCCGCACTCTGCGGCGAAGATATCCGCGCCGCCCTCGCGCGTCCCGATATCGCGTTTCTCACCGCCCTGAAATCACCCGCCGTCGAGGCGTTACGCGGGGTGCTGTTGGCGGTGGAAACCGATTCCCCGGAGGCCGTGACCGCGGCGCTGCGCGTACTGTCCGCCGGATAGCCGCGATCTCGGAGCATCCACCCGCCGCGCGCCCACCCGCCGCGCCAGTAATCTCGTAGGCGTGCCCCGAATCGCATACTTCGGACCGTCCGGAACCTTCACCGAGATGGCGCTCGCCCAACTCGAATCGGCGGGCGTATTCGACGCGCCCGTCGAGCGCGTCGCCGCGCCGAGTCAGGGTGCCGCGCTCGACCTGATCCGATCCGGCGACGTCGAGGGCGCGGTGGTGCCGATCGAGAGTTCGGTCGAAGGCTCCATCTCGGCGACATTGGATTCGCTCGCGATCGGGCCGCGATTGCAGATCGTCGCCGAAACCGAACTGGAGGTCAGCTTCACCATCCTGGCCAGAACGGGGACGACACTGGCCGATGTGCGCCTGCTCGCCGCGTATCCGGTAGCGGGCGCGCAGGTCCGCATGTGGGTGGCCCGGCAATTGCCGGACGCGCAGATCTACACCTCGGCATCGAATGCCGCCGCGGCCGAGGATGTGGTCGCCGGACACGCCGACGCCGCGGTCTCGACCGCGTTGGCCGGCGAACGTCTCGGTCTCACCGCACTCGCCTCCGGCGTCGCCGACCACGATCAGGCGATCACCCGTTTCGTCCTGGTCACCCACCCGGGAGTGGCGCCCCCCGCCACAGGCGCCGACCGGACCTCGATCGTGCTGGAACTGCCGAACGAACCGGGTTCGCTGATGCGGGCATTCGCCGAATTCGCTACCAGGGGAATCGATCTCACCAGGATCGAATCCCGGCCCACCCGAACGGGTTTGGGTACATACCGGTTCTACCTCGACTGTGTAGGACATATCGATGACACTGCGGTGGCCGAGGCGCTCAAGGCGTTGCACCGCACGGCACGGATCCGCTTCCTCGGCTCCTGGCCGGCGACCTCGGCTACCGGTACTCCGCCGCCGTCGGACGAAGCCGGCGCGGAATGGCTGATCCAATTGCGAAAGGGGGTGGCGGACCTATGAGCGGCAAGCTGATTCTGGTCCGGCACGGCGAAACCGAGGGCAATGTCGCGAAGATCCTCGACACCACGGTGCCGGGGCTTCCGTTGACCGAACGCGGTGTGGCACAGGCGAAAACCTTCGGTTCGTCGTTGCTCGCCCCGCCCACCGCCCTGTTCTCCTCGGCGGCGTTGCGCGCGCGACAGACCGCCGGCTACATCGAGGCGACCACCGGTGTCACGAGCGCGGTGCTCGACGGCGTGTACGAGGTGCAGGTCGGCGAGATGGAGGGCCGCAGCGACGCCGAGGCCCACGAGATCTTCCAGCGGACCTACCGGGCCTGGCACGACGGCGATCTAGCGCAGCGCCCGCCGGGCGGCGAATCCGGTCACGAGGTGCTCGCGCGTTTCCTGCCGGCGATCGAGAACCTGCGCGCCGAATACCTTGGTGGCGCGGACGCGGGCGATATCGTGGTCGTCACGCACGGTGCGGCCATGCGATTGGTCACCCGCAGCATCGCGGGAGTCAGGCCGCCGTTCACCACGAACAATCACCTGGACAATACCGACGCCATCGAATTGGCGCCCCGCGTCGACGGTGGCTGGGAATGCCTGCGGTGGGGTCGATTCGTCCCGCCGTTCACCTACGACGTGGCCCCGCACGCCGACGACCCGATGGGTTGACGTCCAGCGTGCGGGATCGCTCAGACGGGTTTCGCGGCGGTGGGCGGAAAATCCGCCCGTTCGGGCAGCGAGTTGATGAGGTCCAGCAGGGCTTGGCGGAGTCGAGCGGTGGTGCCGCTGCTGATCGACGACCATTTGGTGCCGTCGTCGGCGACGCTGGCGGTGATGATGAGCCGTCCGCCGCGGGTGTTGAAGACAGCGATGTGATTGTCGGCGATATCCCTGCCGCCGTCGCGGTACACCACACCGGAAATCTGTACGTGCGAATGGATCTCGACCAGGGCGGAGGCGAGAACCTGCGCGTCACGCGCGGGATTGCAGACCTTCGCCAAGCGATTCGCGGTGGCCGCCGCATCGCCGGTATCGGCGAAAATGGGCGCGAGCACATCGGTTCGGGCATTCATCCCGGCCAGTTCGAGCGGTTCGGCCGTCCCGATGGCCGCGATCATCGGTCCGGGCAGGTCCTCCTCGATCTCCTGGATGACATAGGAGTCGGGCCCGCGGAGGGCGACGACGACAAGGTCGTCACCCTTCGCGAGGCACATCCGACTGACCTGGCCGTCGACGACCAGTCGCAGCGCCAACACCCAGTGGGGGCGATTGAGCGTCCGCAGCCGGTCCTCGAGTTCCCGATGGACCGCACCGTCGATCAGTAGTTCCCGGTCGACGAGCGACTGGGCGGCCACGTGCATCGCCGCATCGTGGTCGTTCACGTTGTCGTAGCGACCCATCGCCTGTAGCACGACGGGCATCTCGTCGGTCTCCAGTTCCTCCATCAGGAACTGCATTTCGTCGAGTGACAACACGACGCCCTCGAGCATCGATGGGCCGCGGCCCTCACCCAGAATGGTCACCTAGCCGTCCCGGAGGCATCGGCGCCGATCACGCCGTCCGCGACGAAGCGGCCGTCGTTGAACAGGTTGTCGTTCAGGTAATCGGCCGACTTGTGCTCGTTCTCCTCGTCCCGCTCGCCCTGGGTATTGCCGAGCAGAGGGCTCCCGGAGGACGTAGTGGTGCGCACCGGCGCCGCTTCGACGCGGGTGACGGCCGTCTCGGTGACCGGCGCCGACGCGGGCGTGGAACCGATCGTCGCGCCGGAACCCCAGCCTGCGGGCAGTTTGAGGGAACCGTTGTTCAGGTTGACCGAAACCCCCGCCCCCGCGGACCGGGTCGATGCGCCGCCGGACGGCGAACCCATCGCACCGATGCCACCCATCATCATCGGCGCGGACTGGGCGATACCGGTACCGGGCGTAACGGCGTTGGTTACCGCGGCGATCGCGTTCGCGCCGAGGTTTCCCACGGTGCCGACGCCGCCACTCGCGACGGTGCCCGCGACATTGGCGACCTGGGTTGCCGCACTCGCGATCGCCGGATTGTTGACCGCGGAGATGGCCGCGCCGACCGCCGCCTGCACCGGATCACCCTCGAACGCGGTATCGGGCGACTCGGCCGCGTCGGCGGTGCCCGCGCCGTTGGCGATCGGCGGCGGGTTGGTGAATTCGCCCGGCGTCGCCACCATCGCCGAGGTCGCGGCCTCGTAGGTCTCCATCACCATCGCGGCGCGAATATCCATGGCGTTCTTGGTGAGTTCGGCCGCCTCGAACGCGCCGGAGACGGCGCCCGCCGGATTCGCGGACGCGGCGACAGCGCCGTTGGTCGCGATGATTTCCGGAAGGCTCGGCATGGCCAGCGAGGCGACCGTGTACGCGGTGGCATTGGCCGCGGCCTTCGCTCCCATGGTCGCGGCCATCACGCCCTGCTGTTCGGCCCACCCGGTGAAGCCGACGAGCCGGGACAGCGCGGCGATACCGTTGACGCCCTGCATACCGACGCCGAGTTCGGCCATCACGCGGGTCACGGTCGCGGTCGCGTCGACCCAGGCCGCGGTGAGCCCGCCCCACGCGGTGGCGGCGGCCGAGATCGGGACGGCGTGCGCACCCGAGTTCAGCGCGGTGGAATTCCATTCGGCCATACGGGGCAGCCAGAAAACCCCGGTGACTCCTGCGGTCATGTTCTTATCTCCCCTTGTGTTGTGGTCGGCGCGAGATCGGCGGCCTAGGCGCCGATCGTTCCGGCGACCCCGTGCATGATCCCCGACTTGACCGTGTCCTCACCGATATGGGTGGCCAGCTGCATACGCAGGATGGCGGCGGCATGGTGAAGTTGCAGTTGGGCATTCGCGATGGAGTTGTCGTGTGTGATCGCGCCCTTGTTCAGATGCTGGGCGGCGATCCACGACACCTCTTCGGCGCCGGAGGGGATGACATGTGTCGCGGGCGCGGTCACCGCGGCGGCGGCCCCCAGCCGCTCGGCGAGCAGATCGAGCTCCGCGGCGGCGGCGAGGACGGCTTCGGGTGAGATGTTTACCAGGCCAACCATGACTCGACTCCTTCTAGTGGCGGCTATGGGGCGGAACCACGAAGAATTCCCCCTTCGAGTGATAGGACGCGACAGCTACGCGATCGGTTCCATCGAATCCCCTACTTCTTGCGATCTTGCACAGCCGTCGGCGAAGTCGCAAGACCGACATGTCACGAACCGCCCGGCGGATGGTGCCGCCGTACGCGACGCGAGCCGTGACATTCGTCGACGACCGGTGCGGACAACTGGGTAAAGACTAGCCCCATCCCAGCTGATGCAGGCGCTCTTCCGGAATGCCGAAATAGTGTGCGATCTCATGGATCACGGTGATCGCGACCTCTTCGACCACGTGGCTCTCGTCGTCGCAGATCTCCAGGATCGCGTCCCGGTAGATGGTGACCGTATCGGGTAGCGCTCCGCCGTAATGACTGTCGCGTTCGGTGAGCGCTATCCCGTGGTACAGCCCGAGCAGGTGCGGATCGTCCCGATCGCGCGCCTCGATGAGGACGACCACGTTGTCGATGGCCCTGGTCAGTTCCGGCGGAATCAGGTCGAGTGCGTCGCCGACCAATTCTTCGAATCGACTCTCGGACATCGAAACCGGCATGACTATCGGGGTTGGGGCTGCGGCGGCAGCGGCGCGGCGCCCGGCAGCGGCGCGGGCGTGGACCGTCCCGAATTCGGCGGTGGCACCGGCGCTTGACCGTTGATCAGGATCTCGCCTCGTGCCGAACCGGTGATCGGCGCGAAACCCTCGCGGTCGGTGCCCTTGCCGATCATGCAGTCCAGTTTGCGGCTGCCCGCCAGCCAGCTACGCGCGTCCAGGTAGTCGAAGAACAGCGTCAATGTCTTGTTGCGCACCGCATCCGGCGAACCGAGGTAGTCGGTCGCCGCCCTGGTGCATTCCTCCTCGACGAAACGATCCTGCTCCTCCTTGGCGGGGGGACCTCCGGGGAAACGAGCCGCCAGATCGACGGTGGAGATGATTTCCACCGCGTGCGCCTGCGCGCAGTCCACCGGATCGGTCGGCAGATTCTGATTGATGCCGAGGCAGGTGCCGGGCTCGAAGACCTTCGACTGATCGTGTTCGGACGCGCTGCCCGACGACGCGAGCGGTGTGCCGGAACTGCCCGAGTACTGCAGGCCGCAACGCAGCGTCCGGTCTCCGTGCTTCCAGCCGTCCGGGCTCGGGTACATCAGTCCGACCACATACCGCCCGCGCGGATCGAAACGTCCGTCCATGTATTGCTGCACGGAAGGGACGCAGTGCTCCTCCTTCAGCTCGGTCAGCCGAAGGGAGTCGGGGAAGCGCGAGCCGGGGCCGAATTCGACACCGGGATATTTGCTCATGTCGATATCGGCGGCCACCTCGAACAGGTGCTTGTTGGAGCAGGCCACCTTCACCAGGTCGGATCGATCCGGTTTGGTCCAGCTCAGGCAGTCGCCTTGGGCCGCCGTGCCGAACTCCTTGTCGAGCACGGACTGGGCGGGCGCGCCGGGATTGTGGGCCTCCAAGCCCTTCTCGTTGTCGAAACCGGTGATGAACAGGCCGACCAGGGCCGCCATCACCGCGCCGACGGCGACGGTGAGCAGCACCCAGCGCAATTTCGACGCCGACAGGTGTGTGACCGATTTACGGTCGATGATCAGTGACTGCGGGAACGACTCGCCGCGCGGCGACTCGCCCGGAGGTGACACGGGCATCGGCGAATCCTGAGGCACATCGTCGGAGGACATCGCGGTCCATCATGGCAGTGTCCTTTCTCCGGTGCTACGACCTGGTGCGATCCGGCCGATCACCCGCGGAACGCGGACAGGATCAGACCTGGCAGTCGCGCCGGATCGGCTCCGGCGTAGAACTCGGTCAGCTTGCGCCCGGTCTGCGCCGCGGTGGTGTTGGTGACGAACCACGGCGGCTTGGGCGAGAGCGCGAGTTCCCCGGCGAACAACGAGCGCGGCGCGGGCCGGAAGGGACCGCGCACCACGGTGCGGTCCACATCATCGAGCAACAAGGCGTTGTGCACGATGCCGATGCCGCTCTGTATGTCGTCGATGGTGTGCCCCGGATAGGCGCCCCATGCCGCCCGCGGTGTCAGGAAGGCGAGCCCGGTCCACGCGTTCACCGCGATCGTGCCGTAGCGCAGTCGCTCGATCGCTCGTTCGAACGCGATGCCGAGTCTGCGGATCGTATTCGGGTCGGCGAGGATATTGGCCCCGAGCGTGCCGGTGAGTTCGGTATTCGCGAAATCGACCGCGCGGGCCAGGAAGTCGCCGCCCGAATACGGCAGTTCGACCACGCCGAGCACGGGGGAGAAGTATTCGGTGCGCAACAGCGGGGTGTCGGTGCGCGGCAACCCACCGACCAGCACGCGGCCCTGCCCCAACCGTTCGGCCGCCGGATAGGCCGCGAGCGCGTCGGCGACCCGGCTGTCGCTGCCCGGATAGTAGGCGGCGCGCTGCGGTGCCAATTCGAGGGCGGTGCGCAGTTCATCGAGGAATCTGCGCTTCTGCGGCCAGTCCCGCGCGATCACCACGGCCTGTGTCGCCACACAGTTGTAGCCGTTGTTGTGTAGGCGCTGGGTGGCGAGGTGTTCGGCCTGGAAACACAGATCGGCCTCGGACCAGTCGCCCGGTACGACGATGGTGGGTGACACACCGCCGAGTTCACTGGTGATCGGCTTGCGCAACAGCGGTTCGCCGCTCTTCCTGCGCTGCTCGCCCTCCACGCCGGAACCCCACACGATCGCGTCGTGGGTGTGCGCGCTGCCCGTCATGTGGACGTGCGCGACATCGGGGTGACGCACCAGATAGCCGCCCGCCTCCGCGCCGCCGACGAGGATGCGCAGCACGCCGAGTTCCAGCAGTGGCGCGAAGATCATCTCGAACACCGTGAACAGCGGATCGGTGACCGGATTCAGTTTGAGCGCGACCACCCGGTTGTTCGCGAACAGTTCGTACAGCACGTCCAGCGGCGGGATCGAGGTGATATTCCCCGCGCCGAGCACCGCCCCGATACCGCCGGTCGCGGTGGGGTCGAGCTGGGCGAGCCCGGCCCTGCGTCGCGCGGTATCGGCGTCGACGCCGGGACGGAGCCAGACCTCGCCGCGGAAACCGCTGAGCAGCAAACGGTCGTAGAAGTCGTACGGCAGAATCGGGACGGCCACCCGGTCGCCGGGGGCGCTGACGAGGGTGATCCCGTCGATCGGACTGCGGCCCTTGTCGAGCGCGGCCACGGTGGCCGAGAGGGCGGCGGTGGCCTGGAGCAGTGCGAGCGGACCCGACATCCACTCCTCGCCGACCAGTGCCGACCCGGCGTCCAGTTGTTTGATCGTCCTGGCCGCGCGCACCCAGTCCTCGGCGAAGCGGGCGGTCCGCCGATGGATCAGGTCGAGTAGTTCGCGGCGTTTGCCCAGCGAGGTATGCGCCCAGGTCTTCTCGCCCTCGGCCAAGTCAGCCACTGCGTCGTCGATGGTGGTTTCGTCGAAACTCGTGCCCACATGGCCACTATGCGCGCATCGGGGGACCGGTGACCCCGGTACCACGGATATCGGCGTGAAACCGCGATAGATCGCCCACTAGGCTGGTTACCCATGATCGACCTCCGACTCCTGCGGGAAGACCCCGAAGCGGTCCGTGCCTCGCAGCGCGCCCGCGGTGAAGACCCGGCCCTCGTCGACGAACTGCTCGAGGCCGATACCGCGCGCCGCGCCGCCGTGGCCGCCGCGGACAATCTGCGCGCCGAGCACAAGTCCATGGGCAAACTGGTCGGCAAGGCCTCCAAGGAGGAGCGGCCCGCCCTGCTCGCCCGGGCGCAGGAGATGTCGGTCAAGGTCAAGGAGGCCGAGGTCGCCCAGAGTGCGGCGGACGCCGATCTGGACGCCGCGCACCGCGCCATCTCCAATGTGGTTCAGGACGGCGCGCCCGCGGGCGGTGAGGACGATTACATCGTCCTGGAAACCGTCGGTACGCCAAGGGATTTCGATTTCGAACCCAAGGATCACGTGGAGCTGGGCGAATCGCTCGGCGTGATCGATATGGAACGCGGCGCGAAGGTTTCCGGTGCCAGGTTCTACTTCCTCACCGGTTACGGCGCGCTGCTGCAACTGGGCCTGTTGCAGCTCGCCGCGCAGCGCGCGGTGGCCAACGGCTTCACCATGATGATCCCGCCGGTTCTGGTGCGTCCCGAGATCATGGCGGGCACCGGATTCCTCGGGCAGCATTCGGCCGAGGTCTACCACCTCGCCGACGACGACCTCTACCTCGTCGGCACCTCCGAGGTGCCGCTGGCGGGCTACCACTCGGGTGAGATCCTCGATCTGAGCGGCGGCCCGAAGCGGTACGCGGGGTGGTCGTCGTGTTTCCGGCGCGAGGCGGGCAGCTACGGCAAGGACACCCGAGGCATCATCCGGGTGCACCAGTTCGACAAGGTCGAGATGTTCGTCTACACCACGCCCGACCAGGCCGACGCCGAACACCGTCGGCTGCTCGACTGGGAGCGGGATATGCTCGCGGCCGTCGAGGTGCCTTATCGGATCATCGATGTCGCGGCGGGCGATCTCGGCAGTTCGGCCGCCCGCAAATTCGATTGCGAGGGCTGGGTGCCCACCCAGCAGACCTACCGTGAGCTCACCTCGACCTCGAACTGCACCACCTTCCAGGCTCGCCGCCTCGCCGTGCGCTACCGGGACGAGAACGGAAAGCCACAGGTAGCAGCCACTTTGAACGGTACATTGGCGACCACGCGCTGGATCGTGTCGATCCTGGAGAACCACCAGCAGGCCGACGGTTCGGTCCGGGTGCCCACGGCGCTCGTGCCCTTCGTCGGCGCCGAGGTGCTGACTCCTCCCAGGTGACCGGGACGTAAATAGCTGTCGGTTCGCCCCTTCGGATTAGTGGGATGTGGCAACTGACGAGATGCGTTGTGTTTAGGCTGTTCCCCGTGCGAGGAATCGGGGCGCGCGGCGATACCCGAACCCGGGTGCGGGCGGCATCGGCGTTGGCGACGGCTATGGTCATGGCTCGGACCACCGGGGCGTTCTACGTCATGGGTGGTGTGCTGGGCTTGGTGATCACCGCCGTCGCCCCAGGGGACGAAGGTGACCGACCGCTGGTCGGTGCGGCGGCAGCCATAGCGCTGGTGCTGGGTTCGACGCTGCTCGTGTGGGGGCCGAGGATGCCGCACGGTATCCATCACGCCTATGTCGCGTTGGCGACGGTGCTCATCACCGTTGCCGTGCATTCGTTCCCGAACACCGTCGGCGCGATCAGTCTCGCGTCCTTCTACGTCTTCGTCGCCTGTGACGCGGCATTGTTCTTCCGGTGGTCCCAGGCCGCCGCGCATCTCGCGTTCGCGATGCTGCTGTGCCTGTTGGTGCTGCCGACCCGTGACCTGCCTTGGTGGTCGGGGCTGATTCCGGCGGGTGTCACCTTCGGCGTCGGCGTCGTGGTCGGCATCCTCACCAGGATGGCCTCCGAGGCCGATATCGATGTGCTCACCGGCTTGCTCAACCGCCGCGGATTCGACAGGGCGCTCAATTCCGCGATCGAACTCGCCACGAGGTCGGGACAGGGCCTCGCCCTCGTCCTGGTCGACCTGGACCGCTTCCAGAAGATCAACGATCACCTCGGCCATCGCGCCGGTGACGCGGTGCTGCAACGGGTCGCCGATACCTGGGCCACCCTGCTCACGCCGGATCAGCGACTGGCCCGCTACGGTGGCGACGCGTTCGCGTTGCTGCTGCCCAACACCACCGAGCAGGCCGCGATCCTGCTCACCGAACAGTTGCGCGCGGCGGTCACCACCGGATGCTCGGCCGGCGTCACCTCCTGGCAGCCGGGGGAGTCCGGATCGCTGCTGGTGAGCCGTGCCGATGTCGGGCTCTACCGCGCCAAGCAGGCCGGGCGCAACCGCACCGTGCTGGAATCCTCACGGCAACTGCCGCTCGCGGTGGAATTGCGCGAGGCCATCGACAACGGCGCGTTGGACGTGCACTACCAGCCGATCGTCAGCCTGTCCGAAGGCGGCGGCAAGGCGGTCGGCGTGGAGGCGCTGCTGCGCTGGTCATCGAGTGCGCAGCCGGATGTCACCACCGAGGGACTCATCCGCGTCGCCGAGGAATACGACCTGATCTCGGATCTGGACGAGCTGGTACTGCGGCGCGCCTGCGCCGACGCGGCGCGATTACAGGAGACGTTCGCCCAACTCGATCTGACCCTCAACGTGAACGTCAGCGGTCTGGAACTGGCCGAATCGGGGTACGCGGACCGCGTCGCCGGCATTCTCGCGAGCACCGGCTGGCCCGCCGACCAACTCGTCCTCGAGGTCACCGAAAGCGAGTTGGCCGCCGAATCCCACATCGCGATCGCGAACCTGCACACCCTGCGCGACCGGGGTGTGCGCATCGCGATCGATGATTTCGGGACCGGGTACTCCTCGCTGAGCAGGCTGGCCACGTTGCCGAGCGACATACTCAAGGTCGACCAGTCCTTCGTCGCCGCGATCCGCTCCGATTCCCCCGCGCCCCCACTGCTCAGTGTCATCGCGGCGCTGAGCAGCGCCCTGGATCTGCAGGTGATCGCCGAGGGCGTGGAAACCGAATACCAAGCCGCGGTACTGACCGAACTCGGATTCGCACTCGCCCAGGGGTATCACTACAGCGATTCCCATCCGGTCTCCGCGCTGATCAGCGATTTGAACGAGGGGCAGGGCCGAGTCGGTCCCGGTGTCCCGGATCGGGAACTCGACGACGACTCGCGCCACGCCGCCAACGGCTGGCTCCCGCTCGGATAATCGCTTGACGCGCCTCGCGGCGTCGGCGAGGCTCGGTACATGCGTTTACTCATCTACGGCTGTTGATCCGCCGGTGCCTTGACGGCCCTGCTCCGGGGCCGAAGCCACGGTGTTCGCGGCCTCACTGTCCGCGCGATCCTGTTCAGGGGTTCGCGTGATCTCATTCCGCTCTACGCGCTGTACGCGCTGCTGTTCGCCGACCATGGGCTGAATACCGCGCAGATCTCGCTGCTGCTGGCGATGTGGTCGCTGACGGCGTTCGTTCTCGAGGTGCCATCGGGCGCGTGGGCCGATACGGCGTCGCGTCGGGGCATGCTGATACTCAGCGCCCTGTTGATGTGCACCGGTTTCACGGTGTGGACCCTCGCGCCGTCGTTCCTCGGATTCGCGATCGGTTTCGTGGTGTGGGGTATCGCGGGTGCGCTGGAGTCGGGCACCTTCGAGGCGCTGGTCTACGACGAGTTGACCGCGGCGGACGCGTCATCGACCTATCCGCGAATCATGGGTTACGCCAGGGCCGCTCAGGAAACGGCGGTGGTGGTCGCCATCTTCGCCGCCACCCCGCTGTATGCCTGGGGCGGCTATCCGCTCGTCGGCTGGGCGAGCGTGGCGGTGTCCGGGCTGCACTGCCTGATCGCGCTGACCCTGCCCAGCGTGCCCAAGGCGGTTTCGGCCGCCGTCGTCGACGACCTCGACGACGAGGCCCCGGCACCCATTCCGTCGCTGCCCGGTGATGTCACCGTGGTCGGCGGTCCGGGAGTCGGCGGATGCGCACCGCATATCTTCGCGCGGTACTCGGCCATGCTGCGCGCCGGAATCAGTGAATCGCTGCGGGTACGTCAGGTTCGCAATGGTGTACTGCTCGGTGCGCTGATCTACGGCGTGACGGCCTACGACGAATATTTCGCCCTGTTGGCGCAGACGGCGGGCGCGTCGACGGAGGTCGTGCCGTTGCTCGTCGGCGTCACCGTGGCGGGATCGCTCACCGGTTCGCTGCTCGCCGGGCGCACGGAGGGGATGTCGGGGCTCACTATGGCGGCAGCCCTGGCGATCGGCGGTGTGCTCTTCATCGGTGGTGCGCTGGCCGCTGGCCTCGCCGCGCGCCATCCGTCGGCCGTCTATCCGTTGACGGGAGCGGGTTTCGCGGCGATCGGTCTCGCCTACGGGATCGTCTTCAATGCCGAGGTAGTCGCCGAGGCGCGGTTGCAGGACGCGATCCAAGGTCCGGCCCGCGCGACGGTCACCTCTGTCTCCGGTCTGCTCTCGGAGGTGGTGGCGCTCGGCGTTTTCGGTTTCGTCGCGGTGGCGACACTGTGGTTGTCGCTGGCGACCACTGTCGCCTTGCTCGGTGTCGTCATGCTCGTCATCGCGCTGGTCACCCCGGCCTGGCTCCCGCGTCGCGGGGGGCGGCGATAAGCACGGCCGGTACCGTGCGGTGGTGGTTATGCGGACGACGTGGGGCCTGGTCTGCGGCTTCTGTATCGGTGCGGGCGTCGCGGTGCAGGGGCGGATCAACGGCGCGCTCGGCGCCCGCCTGCACGACGGAATCGCCGCCGCCACCATCAGTTTCGGGACCGGACTCCTCGTCCTCGTCCTCGCCTTCGCGGTGAGCGGGCGACTGCGTGCGGGGATGGGCCGGGTTCGGCGCGCCCTCGCCGAGGGGACTTTGCGGCCGTGGCAGTTGCTCGGCGGGCTCTGCGGCGCGTTATTCGTCGCCTGTCAGGGACTCACCGTCGCCGCCATCGGCGTCACCGCCTTCACCGTCGCCGCTGTCGCGGGACAACTGCTGAGCAGTCTGGTGGTGGATCGCCTCGGAATCGGGCCGAGCGGACGGACTCTCATCACCGTGCCACGCCTGAGCGCTGCCGCTCTCGCGATCGGTGCGGTGCTGCTCGCGGGAGCCGGGCGCTCCGGCGGCGGTGCGGGAGCGCTCGCCCTGCCGCATTCCCTGCACGCGATTCCCGCCGGATTGCTGATCGCGCTGCCCGCGCTCGCGGGTGTCGGCCTGGCATGGCAGCAGGCGGTCAACGGCCGGGTGGGCGAGGTCGGTGGGCCGTTCTCGGCCACCTTGACGAATTTCGGCGTCGGCATGGTCGCCCTCGTCGCCCTGGAATCCGCCCTGCTGGCCACCTCCGATCGCGGCGTCGATCTCCCGACCGAACCGTGGCTCTACCTCGGCGGTCTGATCGGCGTCGCCTTCATCGCGTTGGCCGCCCTCGTCGTCCGGTGGATCGGCGTGCTGCTGCTCGGCCTCACCTCGGTCGCGGGACAACTCGCCGCGGCGCTCGTTCTCGACCTGCTCACGCCGACCACTGCGGGCATATCCGCGACGACCGCGCTCGGCTGCGCCCTCACCCTCGTCGCGGTGGTGATCGCGGGTTATCGCGGGGAGCGGACCTCCGCCCGTGCGCGCTCGGCGCGCCACCCGTGATCTCCCGTTCTCGGCAAGCCCCTCAGACGAGTTTGCGCGAGCGCAGTTCGTGGCCCTTGGAGGTTTTGCAGCGACCCGATTCCAGATCCCACTGCCAGCCGTGCAGATTGCAGGTGAGCGTATTGCCCTCGACCACACCGAATTTGGAGAGATCCGCCTTCAGGTGCGGGCAGCGGCGCTGAATTTCCCAGCCCGCCAATTCGGTCGAGGTGGAATCGTCGTGCGCCTCGGCGAACCAGCCGTCGGCGTAGGCGATCCGCTCGTCGGTGAGGCATTTGAAGAATGTGTAGAGGAATTCGTTGTATCCGCCGACCCGCCACGCCTGGAAGCGGGTGGAGAGAAAGACGGTGTTCACCCAGTCGGGCTCGTTGTCGCGCAGGACGGTGCGCACCAATTCCGGCGCGATCCGGAAACCGTAGCGGTACTTGCCTTCCCCCTCGATCGGTGTGCGCACCACACGTTTGGGGAAGTCCAGGACGACGGTCTCGTCGCCGATGACAAGGCCGACCGAGTAGCCGATCCCGTCGCAGATCACGTCGGACTGCGCCATGATCGGCTCGAAAAGGGCTTTCAGCGGTTCGAGCAACGGGCCGTCGCCGGTGGCCCACGACGCCTTCTCCGCCTCGAGTACCGGCGCGAGCCGCTGCGCCATCTTCTCGATGTACTCGGCCTTGTTGTCGTAGATCAGGCCGGGTTCGAATGGATGGCGGAGTTCGAGTTCCGCGCCGCGCACATCGGCGACCGAACCGGGAATCATCAGGATTCCGCCCTCGTTGCCGTGGATCCGCATCTGCTCCAGGAACACCATCTGGTCGGGGAAGATATTTCCCTCGTCGCCCCTGTCGTCGTTGAGGTGGCGCAATTCGTCATCGAGGAAGACCGGGGGACCGGCCGACGGCACCACCCACGTCGCACCGACCTGCTCGATATAGCTGCGCGCCCGGTCCATACCGCGCTGGCGCTTCTGCTTACCGAAATTGGATTTCGTGCGGGCGGGAATGTCGTAGACCATCGGATACCAGATGGCGCCGGAGTACTGCAGCAGATGGACATCGATATGGCCGAACGTGTCGCGCAGGACGTCCATATCCACCGGACGCGCGTCGTTCATGTTGAAACAGGTGGTCTCGCCGTCGGAGATGACGATCCCGGAATCGCCGATCGGTCCGTCGGCGGGCGCGCGCAACGAGATGATCATGATGTCGACGTCGCCGCCCGGCCCGCTGACGGTGTGCTTGACCGAATCCTCGGTCTCGAAGAATGTGTGGAAGCCGAGCTTCTCCAATTCGCGCCGCAGATCGGGCACGGGAAAGTCCGGCAGCAGTACCGTCGCGTCCTTGTTGACGTGCTCGGCCAGATTCTTCGCGTCGAAGTGATCGCGGTGTAGATGCGAGACGTAGAGGAAATCGCAGTTGCCCAGCTCGTCCCAGTCGAGCTGGGTGTTGTCCGGAAACGGGAACCACGAGGCGAAGTACGCGGGATTGACCCAGGGATCGCAAAGGATCGACCCGGCCGCGGTGCGGATGTGGAAGCCTGCGTGTCCGACGCTGGTGATCTGCACGAGCTGTTTTCCTCCTGACCGTTACCAGCCATCAAGGGTAGTGGCCCGCGCGAATACGCGGGCTGCCGCCTCCGGGTAGCCGCTACGGCGAGACATCGCCGATGCAGTAACCCTCCGGCCCTTCGGCCAAGGTGAACGTACGGGTCTTGGTGGTGCCGGTCGAATCCGTGATCGGCACATCGACGGTGATGTAGTCCGCGCCGAGTTGGTCCGAGCTGATTTCCTGACCGTCGAATTCGGTGATGCCGGTGAGCCTACCCGGGTTGTTCGCCAGCGGCGCCGGGGTCGGCGCTCCGGTGTCCTTGGGATCCCACGTCGCCGGAGACGCCTTGCAGACCAACGGGTAGTCGCCCTCTTTATCGGCCGCGTCGAGCGGTTCGCCCACGAAACGCGCGAGGTATCGGCGCACCGTATGTCTGGCATCGGCGTCGTTGTAGCCGATTTCGGTACCGGCGGGGAATACCCGAGGGCACGCGTATCCGGTGTGGATCAGATCGCGTTCGACGGTGACCGTGGTGGCGCGGCTCTTCCAGGTGATGGTGTCCGCGCTCACGGTGCCGGGCTGGGCCAGTGCGGTCAGAATCGCCTGTTTGCTCTGGTACATCTCGGTGACATTGGCCGGAGCCATATTCCAGCATTTGGCCTGGAGTTCGGTGCTCGTATCGGTGCGCAGATCGGCGGCCCAGCGGCGCACGGCGGTGGCGGCGTCGGGCAGACCGGGTACCGCGCCGACCGGCGGTGCGTCCTCGGGCGGCGGCGGTAGGGCGGTGGTGGTCGGCGTCGTCGGGATCGCGGCGGGCGGGGTGCTGATCGCCTCGGCGCGCACCGGAGCCGGATCGTCGCCGGGGATGCCGGAGACCGAATCACACCCGCCCAGCACGACGGCGCTCACGGCGACGCCGCCGATCAGCGCGATGCGCGCGAGCGCGGATAACCCGCCTGGTCCACTTCGCGCTGTTCGGTCGTGCTCACGCGACAGCGGTCGGGCGCGTTCCACTTCGACGATCCTCTTTCGTTGAGTGTCGGGGTCCTTCTCCGGTGTGCGGCGGCGCCTGTGCCGGAGGGGACGGTCTGCGACTACGCTAGCGGAATTGTGGAACCCGTCTACCGCACGATCATCGGGCTCGCCCGTACCGTCTTCTTCGCCGAGGGCCTGAAGTTCACCGTCCAGGGCGATGAACATATCCCCGCGTCCGGTGGTGCCGTGCTCGCGGTCAATCACACCGGCTACATGGACTTCACCTACGCCGGGATCCCGGTCCGCACCCCCAAGCGCTATATCCGCTTCATGGCCAAGAAGGAGGTGTTCGACAACCCCGTTTCCGGCCCCATCATGCGGACTCTCAAACACATTCCGGTGGATCGTGGGGCGGGCGCCGACTCCTACAAGGCCGCCGTGGACTACCTGCGCCGCGGTGAACTGGTCGGGGTGTACCCGGAGGCGACCATCAGCCGCAGTTTCGAGATCAAGGCGTTCAAGTCCGGCGCGGCCCGCATGGCCATCGAGGCCGGAGTGCCGATCATCCCGATCGTCATCTGGGGCGCGCAGCGGGTGTGGACCAAGGGGTTCCCGAAACGCCTCGGCCGCACCAACACTCCCATCTCCATCGCGGTCGGCGCGCCGATCCAGCCCTACGAACCCGCCGCCGAGCTCACCGCGCAGCTGCGCGCCACCATGCAGGAATTGCTGGCCGGCCTGCAGAAGGATTACGTGCACGAGCCGGGCGCGTACTGGGTGCCGGCCAGGCTCGGCGGTAGCGCGCCCACCTTGGAGGAAGCCGACGCCATGGACGCCGCCGAAGCCGCCGAACGGGCCGCAGCGAAAGCCGCCCGCAAGGACCGGGGTTAGGTTCAGCCCGGACCTACGGGCCTCGAAACATCTCGGCACGACGTGGGCGCGGGGAGATTTCCTCGGATGAATCCGGCCGGCGGCACCCCCATCAGCGCCTTGAAGTCGGCCGACATATGGGATTGGTCGTAGTACCCGCTGTCGGCGGCGATCCGCGCCAGCGGCATATCCGACACCTGCGCGATGACGTGGCGGACCCGCCCGATGCGCGCGAAATGTTTGGGCGAGACGCGCACCGGACGTGTGTACACACTCACCGGCCCCGGACTGCTCAGCGGCCCCGATCAGGCTGCCGCGTTGGCCGCCGTGCTCGGTCGCCCGATCGAGGTGGCCGATATCGCGGAATCGGCCGCGCGCGAGCAAATGGCCGCCAGCGCCAGTAAAGGCCGCCTACCAGCGGATTTACGATTTCGTGGATGGTCGACTAAAGTTCGGGTTCGCACGATGACGCGGATCCGGTCCGGATTCGGGTCGAGTGCACGCGGATGTAGCGCAGCTGGTAGCGCATCACCTTGCCAAGGTGAGGGTCGCGAGTTCGAATCTCGTCATCCGCTCTCTCGATAGCGTCATGGCGCCGGGCCGATGAAATTCCTCATTCGCACGGAATCCGCCTGACGCGCCCCGGAAACTCCGGATACCCGACTACTGTGCGGGACCGGACCGAATTCGAGGGTTCAGCAACCCGTCAGCGGGGTACCTCGTCAGCGAATCGGTCTCGAATTCGCCGTTCTCGAGACGTAGGAGGGTTTTCCGTGGCCAAGGTCGACGCGATGCGGCTGTCGAACGTGCTGGGCATCGACCTGCCCAAGGCCGTCCTACGCCTACGTAACGAACGTCGCCCCGGTGAGTCCGAACACGACGCGTGCCTGCGCATCATCGCCAGCGAAGGCCCCGGCGCGGCCACCACCGAATTCCGCCGCGCCGCCCGGTAGACGCGCCCGGCCGAGTGTCGGGACCGCCCGACCCGAGGGCTATCGCGCGCTCGCGCCGACCCCCACACGGCGCTCCGGCCCTCGCCTCCAGGCGAATCCGCTGTGACCCCTTCGCCGAGGCGATGGCGAACACCTCCTCATTAGAGTGTTCGATCGGGAGTTCTGATGCACGGATTCCGTCGACGACTCGTAGTGCGTGAAAGGAGGGACCATGCCGGGAGCGACAAGAGGCCGCGCCGACACGGATCCCGGCGACGCGCGTGCGCGGTTGGTCGCGGCGGCGGTGGAGTTCTTCGCGCGCAAAGGGTTTCATGCGACGACCACTCGCGATATCGCGACGGCGGCGCATATGAGCCCGGCCGCGCTGTACGTGCACCACCCGTCGAAAGAGGATCTGCTCTACATCATCTCCCGCGACGGTCACGAGCAGACATTGCGGCTGGTCCGTGCCGCTGTCGCCGAATCGGAGGATCCCGCGGCGCAATTGGCGGCGATCGCGGATCGGTTCGCCGAGCACCATGCCCGCCACCACGCGACGGCGCGCATCGTCAATTACGAACTGTCGGCGCTGAGCCAGGAACATCTGGCCGAAATCGCCGGAATTCGGCGCTCGATCGAGGCCGAGGTCCGCGCGGTCGTCGAGCGCGGTGTCGCGGAGGGGGTTTTCGACGCCTCGGATATCGCCATGACGACGATGGCATTGCTTTCACTCGGCGTCGACGTCTCCCGGTGGTATCGCGACGACGGTGAGTGGACGCCGGAGCGGATCGGGGCGTACTACCGCTCGCTGGCATTGCGGATCGTAGGACTGCGCACGCCGTAACCATGTTCTCGCCTCGGCGAGGCTGGAGACCGAGGCTGGAGACCTGTCGGGTCCGATACGGCCGTCGCGATGCCAGCATGCCCGAGCCCGCCTCTTGACGGTCGATCGGGTTTGCGCCACGCTCTAAGCGTCTAAGCAAGCGCTTAGTCAGGTCGAAGGAAGTCGGCCGGCCTGGCATAAGCGCGGCGCTGGAACGACCGTCCTGGACCTCGTCGAACGGAGACTGATGTGAAAGCCTGGCAGATCACGCGCCTGGGAGAACCCGGCGATGTCCTCGAACTCGCCGATCTGCCGGATCCGCTGCCGGAACCGGGCAGGCTTCTGGTCCGGGTGCTCGCGGCGGCGGCCAATTTCCCCGATGTGCTGATGTGCCGTGGTCACTACCAGATTCGACCGGAGCTGCCGTTCACGCCGGGTGTGGAATTGTGCGGCGAAATCCTCGCGGTCGGACCCGGCGTCACCGGATTCGCGGTCGGCGATCGGGTCATCGGCACCGCCGCCCTGCCCCACGGCGGCTTCGCGGAAACGGCGGTCATGGACTGCGCCGACGCGCAACCGGCGCCGCCGATCCTCGATGACGCCGCGGCCGCGGCATTCCACATCGCCTACCAGACGGGATGGTTCGGACTGCACCGCAGGGCGGGGCTGCGCCGTGACGAAACCCTGCTTGTGCACGCCGCGGCGGGCGGGGTCGGCAGCGCCGCGGTGCAACTAGGGAAGGCGGCGGGCGCGCGGGTGATCGCGGTGGTCGGCGGGCCGGACAAGGTCGCCGTCGCACGCGAACTCGGCGCCGATATCGTGATCGACCGCAGTCGTGAGGATTTCGTCGAGGTGGTGCGCGCCGCCACCGGTGGACGCGGCGCGGACGTCATCTACGACCCGGTCGGCGGGGAGAGCTACGACCGGTCCACCAAATGCGTCGCCTTCGAGGGCAGAATCGTCGTCGTCGGATTCGCCGCGGGCCGTATTCCCGCGCCCGCGCTGAATCACGCCCTGGTGAAGAACTATTCGATCGTCGGCCTGCACTGGGGTCTGTACAAGCAACTCGATCCGGCCGCCGTGTGGGATTGCCATCTGGAGCTGACCGCGCTGGCCGAATCGGGTGCGCTCGCGCCGTTGATCGGCGCCAGGCTCTCCCTCGACGATGTCCCGGAAGGTTTGACGCGCCTCGCCGAGGGCCGCACGGTCGGGCGGGTCGTCTTCCAGCCCTGATTCGAGGTCGCGTCGGCCGAACCGCGGTCCTGGTTTGCCGCGTCGTCAGTCAGCGGTCGACTGGAAGCCGCGCAGCCGCAGGCTGTTACTGACCACGAACACCGAGGAGAACGCCATCGCCGCACCCGCGAGCATGGGGTTCAGCAGCCCGGCCATGGCCAGCGGGATGGCGGCCACGTTGTAGGCGAAGGCCCAGAACAGATTGCCCTTGATGGTGGCGAGGGTGCGGCGCGACAGGCGGATCGCGTCCGCGGCGGCGCGCAGATCGCCGCGCACCAGGGTCAGGTCACCGGCTTCGATGGCGACATCGGTGCCGGTGCCTATCGCCAGTCCCAGGTCCGCCCCGGCCAGGGCCGCCGCGTCGTTGACGCCGTCACCGACCATGGCGACGACCTTGCCTTCGCCCTGGAGCCGGGTGATCACATCCAGTTTGTCCTGCGGCAGCACCTCGGCGATCACCTCGTCGATGCCGACCTGATCCGCGATGGCGCGGGCCGCGGCGGCATTGTCGCCGGTCAGCATGATCGGGGTGAGGCCGAGCGCCTTCAGTTGCGCGATCGCCTCGGCCGAGGTGGATTTCACCGCGTCCGCGACGACGAGCACGCCCCGCGCCCTGCCGTCCCAGCCGACCGCGACGGCCGTCTTCCCCTCGGCCTGCGCCGCGCGCAGCGTCCGCTCCAGTTCGGAGTCCAGCCGTAGCGACCAGTCGGCGAGCAGCCGGGGCCTGCCGACGAGCACCGCGTGCCCGTCCACCAGGCCCCGCACCCCGAGACCCTCGATATTGCCGAAATCCTCGACCGCGCTCAGGGTGCCAGCCTTCTCGCGCGCGCCTTTGGCGATGGCTCGCGCGATCGGGTGTTCGGAGAAATCCTCCAGCGCACCGGCCAGGGCGAGCACCTCGGCGGCGTCCTCGCCCTCGGCCGCGACGACATCGAGCAGGGTCATCCGGCCGGTGGTGACGGTGCCCGTCTTGTCGAGAACGACGGTATCCACCCGCCGGGTCGATTCCAGCACTTCGGGGCCCTTGATCAGAATTCCGAGCTGTGCGCCGCGCCCGGTGCCGACCATCAGCGCGGTCGGCGTGGCAAGTCCGAGAGCGCACGGGCACGCGATGATCAGCACGGCCACCGCGGCGGTGAACGCCGCCGCCACCGAACCACCGGTGCCGAGCCAGAATCCGAGTGTCGCGACCGACAGCGCGATCACGACGGGGACGAAGATCCCGGAGATCCGGTCCGCCAGCCGCTGCGCGTGCGCCTTACCGGTCTGCGCCTCCTCGACCAGGCGCGCCATCTGCGCGAGTTGGGTGTCGGAACCGATGCGCGTGGCGCGCACCACGATCCGGCCGCCGACATTGACCGTGGCCCCGACCACGGCGTCGTCAGGAGCGACCTCGACCGGCACCGATTCGCCGGTCAGCATGGACGCGTCGATCGCCGACGATCCCTCGACCACCGTGCCGTCGGTCGCGATCTTCTCACCGGGGCGCACCACGAATTCGTCGCCGACGACCAACTGCTCGACCGGAATACGCTGTTCGACAGCGCTGTTCGGCCCGTCGCCCGCGCGCCGCAGTACGGAGACCTCCTTGGCCCCCAGTTCGAGCAGTGCCCGCAGCGCGGCGCCTGCCCGGCGCTTGGAACGCGCCTCGAAAAACCGCCCGGCCAGGATGAAGGTGGTGACGCCCGCCGCGGCCTCCAGATAGATGCTTCCGGTGCCGTCCATCCGCGCGATGGTGAATTCGAACGGGTGCTTCATGCCGGGCGTGCCCGCGGTGCCCACGAACAACGCGTACAGCGACCAGCCGAATGCTGCCAGAGCTCCCATCGACACCAGCGTGTCCATGGTGGCGGCGCCGTGACGCAGGTTGGTCCACGCGGCCCGGTGGAACGGCAGCGCGCCCCACACCACGACCGGCGCGGCCAGTGTCAGCGACAGCCACTGCCAGTTGGTGAACTGCAATGCCGGAAGCATCGCCATGGCGATAACCGGCACGGTGAGCGCGATCGAGGTCAGCAGTCTGGTACGCAACGCCGCGGTGGGATCGTCCGCGTCGCCGGGCGTTTCGGCCGGCTCCTCGGACTTCGGCGCGGGCAGCGTCGCGGTGTAACCGGCCTGCTCGACGGTGGCGATCAGCTGTTCGGCGGAGACCTCACCGGTGACGTGGACGCGGGCCTTCTCGGTCGCGTAGTTCACGCTGGCGCTCACACCGTCGAGTTTGTTCAGCTTCTTCTCGATGCGGGCAGCGCACGACGCGCAGGTCATGCCGCCGATCACCAATTCGACCCGCCCTGCGGCGGTTGGTTGCGTCGCGGCGATCATCGTGTGCTCCGTTCTGTGCGGCAACGGGTGCATTGTCGCCGGTAGTGAGGTCAGTGGGGATGAGAGGGGGCCGGGGTCGCGCCGTGGCCCCCGTGCGGTTCGGCGGTCGGGGCCTGCCCGTCGGTGGCGGCCCGCGGTGCGACGCGCACCGTGAATTCGGCGGTGCGGACCACGCCGTCGTGCTGGAAATCGAGGAAAAGGCGGTAGTCGCCCGCGCTGGGTGCGGTCATGGCGAAGGTGATGCCGGGTCCGGCGGGGGTCACACCGTCGCCGGGCTGCCCTTCGGGATGGACGTGCAGGTAGGCCAGGTCGGCGGCGCGCAGTGCGACCAGGTGGCCGTAAGCGCCGAGGTAGGGCTGTAGATCCGTGACCGCACGACCGTCGCGCGCCACCGAGAGGGTGACTTTAGAAGGCAGGCCGGGGACGATCGCGCCGTCCATGGTGACGGTGTAGCCACCGACCGTCGCGGTGGCCGCGGGTGCGGGCAACGGCTGCGCGAGATAATTTCCCGAGACGCGCAGATCCGAGCCGAGTGTCGTATTCGGGCCGCCGTCCGGGATGAAGTCGGCGAATACCCGGTAGTCGCCGGCGCGGGTGAGATCGAGTGTGACGTTCCAGTCGCCGTTGCCGTCCAGTACCGGATGCACGTGTTGGTATCCGGCCATATCCCTGCGCACCACGATCAGGTGCAGATCCTTGTCGTGGCCGCGCACATAGCGGGTGACGGCGACGCCCTCGGCGTCGAGGATGCGAAAACGCAGTGGGACGTTCGATCCCGCAGCGGCGACCGGAGTCTCCAATCGAAGGGTGTAACCGTTCTCGGTCGCCATGAGTCCACCCGGCATCTCCGCGGTAGTGCCGACCTGGTCCTCGGTGTGGTCGTTCGAATCGTGTGCGACGGGTCCGGCGGGTTCCGGGCCGATCGTCGCGCCGGTCACGAACGCGATCCCGAAGACCGCGGCGAGACCGATGGCGAAGCCGGCGAACTTGGTCGGCGTGTTCATAGGGGGTCCGTTCCGGGTGGGTTCATCGTGGTTCGAGCTGGTCCGCGCGTCGAATGTCCGCGCTGGCCGCCCAATCCCTGATGGTTACCATACCCCCCTAGGGTAGGTTGTCAACCCGATTGTCGGCTCGCTCACTCCCGCACCGGGTCGCCGACCTGCACAGGCGTCGGGTGATCGCCTATCGCGCCGAACTGCGCGAAGCGCCGGGTGTCGGTTCGGACTCAGGCCGAGTGCAGGTTGCGTGCGGTCGGCGAGGTGGGCGTGGTCGCCGGGTCCGGGTAGGTTCCGAACAGCCGGTCGGCGGTGCCGGAACTGGTGACGGTGAACCAGAAATGCTCGTTCTTGTAGTGGTGGTGCCTGTGGTTCTTCCACACCGCCCGGTAGAGCGCGGATTTCGGCTTGTAGTCGGTGTGGATGAGGTAATGGATCCACTCGTAGCACAGGCCGAGCACAGTTACGGTGAGCACGAACGTCAACCCGAGACCCGCACGGGGGAAGGCGAATACGGCGATGGCGAGCAGCGCCGCGATCACGACCGCCAGTGAGCGGGTCGGAATGAAGATCAACGGGATATCGCGCGGATCGACATGGTGCTCACGATGTTTGCGGGCCAACTCGCTGTCGATCGAGATCGGGCCGAGCCTTTTCGGTCGCCAGTGCAGCACCGTCACGTGCACGACCCATTCGAAGGCGGGGAATACGGCCAGCACCACCGCGGGCAGCGCGGCATCGCTCCACTGCCAGTCACCGAGCAGGATTCGGGCGATCACTGCCCCGACCAGAACGGTTCCGATCATCCACGGCGAGGGATGCCGCAGGAATTCCCGGAAGGCGTCGCCGAGGCTCAGCCCACGCCGGATCGCCCGGGCCGGTGTCGATGTCGCGGGTGTCGATGTCGCGGGTGTCGAAGTCGCGGGTGTCGAAGTCGCGGATGTCGAGATCTCCGAGTGTGTCATGGCGAATCCTTGTTCTGAGAGCGATCGGTGGTTCTGAGAGCGATCAGTGCCCGCTCAAGGCGGCGAGCAGGGCTGTGGTCGCCGGCTCCAGCAGTGCCTTCGCGTGGTCGGCGGCCTGTTCGGGCCGACCGGCCAGGACGGCGTCGGCGAGTTCGCGATAGCCCGCGGTATTGCCCACCTCGGCGGACATGATCGGGGCCAGCGCGATGAGCGCGGGTTCGTATGCGGCGCCGAGCATGTTGAACATCAACCGGAAGACGATCGAATCCGCGGTATCGATGACGTGATCCCAGAATTCCAGTGCGTAGCGCTGCCTGTTCACCGGATCGGATTCGGTGGCGATGGCGTCGATGAGGCGATCGAATTCGGCGCGCAACACGGTGGCGTCGGCGTCGCCGATGCGTGCGGCGGCCAGTTCGGCGACCTTGGGCCCGTTGTGCAGACGCGCCTCCAGAATGCTGCGCGCGACCGCCGGTTCCAGCGTGCCCGCCCGAATGAGCAACCGGGGCAACACCTCCAGACCGGCACCGCGCCGATAGTCGAGCACCGTCGTCGCGTCGCCCTGGCGCACCGCGACGAGTCCGGCCGCCGCCAGTCGTTGTAGCGCCTCGCGCACGGCGGGGCGCGAGACTCCGAGCGCCTCGGCCAACTGCCGCTCGCTCGGCAGTGTCGAACCCGGTTCGAGTTCGCCGCTGAGCACGTCGGCGGCGATCTGTTCGAAGACATCCGCCGACACCGACCGTTTGACCACTGGTTGCAATGCCATAGGCCAACTCTGCGCCCGTATTGGTCGGCTGGTCAAGTGGTCATACCAATTTCCGCCCTTCGCGGCCCCGGCCACCGTGGCAGACTCGAAGAAGGGAGGAGGGAGAGGTCATGACGCGATATCACGGCGAGCAGCGATGGATAGCGCACGCGCTGCCGATCCGGACCGGAAGAGTGCTACTGCTACATCGCAATCGGGGAGGTGATCTCGGCGATTTGTGGGGTATTCCCGGCGGTTCGGTCGCGCCGGGCGAGACACCGGCGCAGGCCGCCAGACGCGAGGTCAGCGAGGAAACCGGCCTCGACGTACTCATCGCCGACGAGTTGACACATTTCGTCAACGCGGAGACCGAGGACGGCGAATTCGTGGTTCAGGCGGCCGCTATCCAGATCGGCGACATCCAGATCGGCGATATCCAGCCGGTCGAAACCCACACCGGCGATGACCACACCGTCGATATCCACGTGGTGACCTTCGGTTGCTTCGAGAACACGATCGATCGCGATGTCAGCCTGACCACGCCGGAGTACTGCGAATTCGAGTGGATGTCCTTCAGCGAGGCCACCCACGTTCCGCTGGTATGGCATGTGCGCCGCACTCTCGACAACGCGGAGGCGCTCGGCCTGCTGTCCTGACGGCTAACTGGGATCGGAACCGCGAATCGCCGACAGCCAGACGGCGGTCGCGGCGGCGACACTCGTGGCGAGCAGGAACGTGACGATCCCGCCGCCGTCGATATAGATCCACAGCAGGCCCGCGAAGGGCGCCGCGACGGCGGACTGGGCATCGAGCAGCAGACGTCTGGCCGGGCGGGTCGCGGCGATTGCCAGTGCCTTGGCCTCCGGGTCGGGGCGTGACGGATTGTCGATCAGGCGACCGGGTGGTTCGGCGGTCCTGGCCCGGCCGGACGGATACAGCCGCAGGTCCGCGGCGCGCAGGCCACGACCGGTGTTCTCGGCGGCGGTCTCGGTCAGCGTGAGCAGCGCGCGGTCGAAATAGATCGGCAGCCACCGGGCGCCGATGGGCTCCGGCGCGGTGATCTCCAGCCAGGAGCGGCTGACCAGGCGGTGCTGTTGGCGGATCCTGGCGATGTCGACCGTGCCCGCTGGACCGAGTCCGCACGGCACCGCCCCGTAGGCGGTGGCGAGCCGGATAACGGTGTACCCGAGTATCACCACCCCGACCGTTACCAGCGCCGCGCGCTGATCGGTATCGCCGAACGGACTCGCCGCGGTGACGATCGCGAGAGCGCCGATCGTCACCGCGATCGGATAGGCCAACGGGTGGCCCGGCCCGAATCTCACTTCAGGAAGCCGACTTCGGTGTAATCGGGGGAGGCGAGGCCGAACGCGCCCCAGTTCGCCAGGTCCGCGCGCACGGCATAGGTGCCGGAAGCCTGGTAGAGCGGAATGGAATAGCCCTCCGCCCAGATCATCTGGTCTGCCTGATTCGCCAGCTCGATCGCTTTCGCCGGATCCAGTTCGGAGGTCGTCTTATCGATCAGCGCGTTCAATTCCGGCGAACCGATCCTCGCCTTGTTGCCCTTCAAGTTGTTCGGATCGTAGGCGTAGATCTGGTCGAGCGCACCGAGCGGCAATACGCCTCCGCTCCAGCTGAATTGGGCGATATCGAAATTCCCCGGATCGATCACGTCGGTGAAGAGCCCGGTGCCGGGCACCGTCTGGATATTCAGCTTCACGCCGACCCGCGCCAGGTTCTGCTGCGCGATCTGCGCCATCTGGACCCAGCCGTCCTGCTGGTACATCACATCGCGCAGTTCCAGCCTGCGGCCGTTCTTCTCGCGCACATCGCCGTTGAGTTTCCAGCCGAGTTCGTCCAGCATCCGAGCGGCCTCGTCGGGGTTGTACGCGATCGGGGCCGAATTGTCCTGGTAGCCCTTCTGACCCGCCATGAAGATGTGATTGTTCAGCGGTGTGGGATTGTCGACGACGCCGTTCTGCGCCGTCGTCACGATGGCCTGGCGGTCGATCGCCTTGGAGATGGCGATCCGCAACTGCGGATCCTCCAGCAGCGCCCCCGGCGCACCGTTGAGGGTGAAATGCGACCAGCTGGGTTCCGGGGTCCGGCGCAGCACCACACCCTGGGCGTTGCGCGCGGCCGAGACGTTCTCGATGCCCGACATGTAGGCGGAGTCGAGTTCATTGTTCTGGATGGCGGGCAGCCACGCGCCGCTGTCGAGCACGCTGAGGGTGATGGTGTCCAGTCTCGGTGTTCGCCCCCACCATCGGGGGTTGCGGCCGAGGACGACCCGGTTCTGTCCGCGATCGATGCCGGTGATCACGAAGGGGCCCGAGCTGAGTGTCAGCCCATCGCGGGCCGCGGTGTTGAACGCCTCCGGCGACGCGTTGATCGACTTCGGATAGAGCGGGCTGAACAATCCCTGCCACTCGGCGTAGGGCTGCTCGAGGGTGACGACGGCCTGCCGCTCGTCGACGCCGCGTTCGACGCCCGCGATCCGGTCGTAGCCACTGTCGGACGCGACGAGGAACGCGGGGTTCTTGCCGCTCAGCGCCGCCGCCTGGGTCCGCAGATCCTCCCAGGTGATCGGAGATCCGTCGGACCACACGGCTTTGGGATCGATGGTGTAGGTGATCTGCTGCGGGTTGGTGCCGGTCAGTTCGATACCGGTGAAATAGTCCCGGTTCACCGTGAGCTGTCCCGCGGCGTCGCTGACGAAGGTGCTCGGCATGGTCGCGCCGGTGATGTGAGAGTTGTCCTCGGTATTACCGTCGACCTGCAGGGTGTTGAAATTCGCCGGGAAAGAACTCATCGACAGGCGCAGATTGCCGCCGTCGCGCAGCTCACCGGGTTCCCTCTGATTGATGTCGTTGGTGCTGCCTATCGTGCTCGTCCCCGGCGTGACCCCATTGTCGCCGGAACATCCGGCGACGAGCAGTCCGACGGCGACGGCGGGAATGGTGATGCGCAATCCGAGCGATCGAATCCTCACGGTGTTCCTTCCTTATGGTCGAACCGTCCGCCACCTCGGGCGAGACTCACTGCACGAAAACTCACTGCACGACCCGAGTCGTAGGATGGCGGACCGCGTCGAGGTCACGGTAGGAATCCGATCGCGGTGTAGTCGTAGGTCGCCAGACCGGGAGAGCCGATATTGGCCAGGTTCGTCCTGACGCCGAAACTGCCCTCGGACTGTGTCAGCGGCAGCGAATGCCCCTCCTCGAAGACTTTGCGATCGACTTCGTTGGCCAGTTCGATCGCCTTGTCCGGATCGAGTTCGGCCAGGGTGCGGTCGATGAGGGCGTTGAGTTCCTGCGACCCGATCCGGCCGTAATTGCCCTGGAGGTCGTTGGGATCGTAGTAGTAGATCTGCCGGATGCTGCTGAGCGGGAACGCGTCACCCTGGAAGATGAATTGCGCGGCGTCGAAATCGCCCGGCTGGATGACATCGGTGAAATATCCCGCGCCCGGTCGGGTGTCGATGGTGAGACCGACGCCGATCCTGGCGAGATTCTGCTGGATGATCTGCGCGACCTGCACCCAGAGCGGATCGTTGTACATGACGTCGCGGATGGTCAATTTACGGCCGTCCTTCGCGCGGACGTCGCCGTCGAGTTTCCAGCCGAGCGCGTCGAGTTCACGTGCGGCGGCGTCGGGATCGAAACCCAGGCTGTTATCCCGGTAACCGGCCTGGCCCTGCAGGTAGACGTGGTTGTTGAGCGGCTTCGGATTCTCGACCAGCCCGTTCTGGATGGCGGTCGCGATGCCCTGGCGGTCGATGGCCTTGGCGATCGCCACGCGTACCTGCTGATCGGCCAGGATCGAACCGGGCGCACCGTTGAATGTGATGTGACGCCAGCGGTTTCCCGGCGCGCGGCGCACCTCGATACCCGCGGTGTTCCTCGCCGTTTTCACCTCATCGACCGAACTCAACTGTGCCAGATCCAATTCATTGTTCTGCAGCGCGCCGATCCAGGCAGAGTGGTCGAGCACGCTGAAGGTGATGGTGTCGAGTTTGGGCCGCTCGCCCCACCAATTCGGGTTGCGGCCCAGCACGATGCGGCCCTGGCCGCGATCGGTCGACAGGATCTGGAACGGACCCGCCGTCGGTCCCATCGCGTCGGCGAGACTCTTGTTGAACGAATCCGGCGTCGCCGTCACCGATTTCGGGAACAGCGCGGCATTTCCGGCGAGCTGGCCGCGCCATTCGGCATAGGGCTGGGTGAAGGTGAGCACCGCCTGCCGGTCGTCGGCGCCGCGTTCCACCTTCTCCACGAATTCGAAACCGTTGGTGATCGCGATCAGGAAGGCTTTATCCCTACCGCTGAGCGCGTTCGCCTGGGACGCGATGTCCTCCCAGGTGATCGGATTACCGTCGGACCAGACGGCTTTCGGATTGATGGTGTAGGTGACCTGCTGCGGATTCGTTCCGGTCAGCGCGATATCGGTGAAGTAGTTCGTGTCGACCCTGAGCGCGCCCGCGGCGTCGACTTCGAAGGCGCGCGGCATCATGGGCCGCTCGATATCGGCGATCTCGCCCTCGTTGCCGTCATTGGACAGGGTGTTCCAATTGGCCGGGTAGGCGGTCACCGCCAATCGGAGGTTACCGCCCTCGCGCACCTCGTCGCGGTTCCTCGGATTGATATCGCTTGTCGTGCCGAGCGCGTCGGACAGGCCCGCGGCGGAATGATCGTCGCCGGAGCCGCAGCCCGACGCGATCAGTCCGGCCACCACGACGAGGGTGGTGGCACAACGCATTCGCATCGATCGGACCTGCCTCGAACGGACTCGCATGGTGCTCTCCTGACTACCCGGTGACGAGTGGAACGGGAACCGCATCGATCAACGCGCGGGTGTACTCGTGCTGTGGTTCGTCGAAGATCCGGTCGGCGGGACCGGCTTCCACGATCTTGCCGCGGTACATCACGGCGATATCGTGCGCGAGATTGCGCACCACCGACAGGTCGTGGGAGACGAACAGATACGACAGCCCGCGGTCGGTCTGCAGTGCGCGCAGCAGATTCAGCACACCGGCCTGGATGGAGACGTCCAGCGACGACACCGGCTCGTCCAGCACGAGCAGTTCCGGGTCAAGGGCGAGCGCGCGCGCGATGCTGATGCGCTGCTTCTGACCACCGGAGAAATCCGCGGGGTAGCGGTCGGCGTGTTCTGGGCGCAGCCCGACCTGTTCCAGCAGTTCCGGCACCCGCGCGGCGATCTCGGCGCGCGGTCGTTTGTCGATGCGCAGCGGTTCGGCCAGTGTGTCGAAAATCGGCAGTCGCGGATCGAGCGAGGCCGTGGGGTCCTGGAAGACGATCTGCATCGTGCGCCGGATCTCGTGTCTCTGCGCCCTGGTCAGAGTCGAGACATCGCGGCCCATGATCTCGATCGTGCCCGACTCCGGCCGCACCAGGTCGAGAATCTGGGTGAGCGTGGTCGATTTGCCCGATCCGGATTCACCGACCAGGGCAAGCGTCCGGCCCGCGCGCACCTCGAAGCTGATCCCGTCGACCGCGCGAACCTCGCCCTTGCGGCGTCGGAAGACCACACCCGAGGTGATCGTGAACGTCTTGCGCAACTCCGAGACCCGCAGCACCACGGGGGTATCGGTCTCGGCCTCGGCCGCCGGTTCGGAGATCTCCCTGCGGTAGGCGGTGAACAGCTCCGCGGTGCCCACCTCCTCGGTGCGCAGGCACGCGGCGGCATGTCCCGGCCCGGTGTTCTCCAACGGCGGCTCCACGACCCGGCATTCGTCGATCGCGACCGGGCAGCGCGGAGCGAACGAGCAGCCGGGCGGCAAGGCGTGCATGGCGGGCGGGGCGCCCGCGATCGGGATCAGCGGGGTGCGGGCCGGGCCGTCCATTCGCGGAATGGAGCCGAGCAGCCCCACCGTGTACGGCATCCGCGGCGCTTGGAAAAGTTCGGCGGCGGTGGCTTTTTCGACGATCTTGCCCGCGTACATCACCGCGATCCGATCGGCCACGGTGGCCGCGATCCCCATATCGTGGGTGATCATGATGACGCCCGCGCCGGTGATATCGCGCGCCTTGCGCAGCAGATTCAGGATCTGCTTCTGCACCGTGACATCGAGCGCGGTGGTCGGCTCGTCGCAGATGATGAGCGCCGGATCGTTGGCGATCGCCATCGCGATCACCACGCGCTGGCGCATTCCGCCGGAGAATTCGTGCGGAAAGGCCTTGGCCCGCATCTCCGCGTCATCGATGCCGACCAATGTCAGCAGGTCGACCGCCTTGGCCGCGGCCTCCTTCTTCCCCATCGCGCCGTGCGCGAGTAGCGCCTCCGCGATCTGCTCGCCCACCCGGTACACCGGGGTCAGCGCCGAGAGCGGGTCCTGGAAGACCATGCTGATCGAACTGCCGCGCAACTGGGACATCTGGCGGTCGCCGAGGCCGAGCAGTTCGCGCCCGCGCAACCGGATGGAGCCGTTGATCCTCGCCTGTTCCGGCAGCAGACCCATGACAGCGAGCGATGACACCGATTTGCCCGAACCGGATTCGCCGACGATGGCGAGCACCTCCCCGTCGGCCACGGTGTAATTCACCCCGCGCACCGCGTCGATGCGGCCCTCCTCACCGGGGAAGGAGACTCGCAGATCGGAGACCTCCAGCAGCGGCGCGGTCGACGGTGCGCCCGTCATGACTTCCCCTTCCGGGATCTGGCCCGCTTGGCGGTCGGATCGAACGCGTCACGCAACCCGTCGCCGACCAGATTCGCGCACAGCACCGTGATGATCAGCAGGCCACCGGCGAACAGGAAGAGCCACGGATAGGTCAGCGCCGATTTGGTGCCCGCCGCGATCAGCGAACCGAGGGAGACATCCGGTGGCTGCACGCCGAATCCGAGGAAGCTCAAACCGGTTTCGGCCATGATCGCCGCGCCCACGGTGAGGGTGGTGTCGATGATGAGGATGGACGCGATATTCGGCAGGATATGGCTGACGATCACCGTGCGGGTCGGCGCGCCCATATAGCGTGCGGCCCTGACGAATTCACGATCCCGCAGACTCAGCGTGAGTCCACGCACGATGCGGGCGCTGATCATCCAGCCGAATACCGCGAGCAGAACGATCAACAGCCAGATAGAACCGCTGCCCTTGGTCCTGGGCGCGAAGATCGCGATGATGATGAAACTCGGGACCACCAGCAGCAGATCGACGAACCACATGATCGCCCGGTCGGTCCAGCCGCCGCGCAGTCCGGCCAACGCGCCGGCGGTGGCCGCGATGGCCGTGGAGATCAGCGCGACGAGAACACCGATGAGCAGCGACTTCTGCAGCCCGCGCATGGTCTGCGCCAGCACGTCCTGCCCGATCTGGGTGGTGCCGAAGGGATGGTCGGCACTCGGCGGTTTCAGTAGCGCGGTGTAATCCATCTGCTGGTAGTCGTAGGGCAGCAGCGGCGGCAGCGCGAAACTGGCGATGAACAGCAGAATCAGCACCGTCGCACCCGCCACCGCGGGTTTGTTGCGCCGGAAGCGGCGCGCCACCAGTTTCCTGCGGCCGGCCGCGGCGACCTCGGGCGCGCCCTGGACGATGATCTCGGCTTCGGTCATGCCCGCGCCCCCGGTGTGCGATATGTCCGTCTCCCGCGGTGGTGCGGGCTGCCTGCCGTGCCGCTCATCCGACACGCACCCTGGGGTCGAGGAACGCGTAGACGATGTCGGAGAGCAGACCGGAGACCAGCACCACCAGACCCGCGAAGGCAGTCACCGTCACCACCACGTACAGGTCCTGGGCATTGATCGAATCGACCAGCCACTCGCCGACGCCGTGCCAGCCGAAGATCTTCTCGGTGAAGGTGGCCCCGGTGATCAGACCGCCGAGGCTGTAGGCGAACAGCGTCGCCATCGGGATCAACGCGGTGCGCAGGCCGTGTTTGTAGAGTGCCTTGTTCCTGGTCAGGCCCTTGGCTCTCGCGGTACGGATGAAATCGCTCTGCAATACGTCGAGCATGGCGTTGCGCTGATAGCGGCTGTACCCGGCCATCCCGCCGAGTGCCAGCGCCGCGGTCGGCAACACGAGATGCTGCACGCGGTCGAGCAGTTGCGGACCGAAACCCTCGATCTTGTTCGCCGATGTTTCTCCGGTATAGAGGAATATCTGCGACCCCGTCAGCGAATTGATCTCCAGCGCACCGTATTTCAACAGGGTTGCGAGCAGGAAGATGGGTGTGCTCAAGATCAGCAACGACACGACCGTGGTGAAGTAGTCGCTGAATTTGTATTGCCTGATCGCCCCGGCCGCGCCGATCAGCACGCCGAGTACCGTGCCGATCAGCGAGCCCGCGATCAGCAGTCGCAGACTTACCGCTACCCGCCTCGGCAATTCCTCGCTCACCGGCTGCCCGGCCAGCGTCGTGCCGAAATCGCCGTGCGGAATGCCCTTCAGCCAGGTGAGATAGCGCTGCGGGATCGGGTCGTCGAGGTGCAACTGCTCGGCCTTGGCGTCGATCACCGCCTGCGGGGGGCGGGGATTGCGCTGTTCGAGACTGTCCAGCGGCTTGAACGTCAACGATGCCAGGCTGAACGTCAAGAAGGAGGCCAGCAGCAACAGCACGACATAGTTCAGCGCGCGTCGTAGCAGGAAGCCGGTCATAGTCCTCTGGTCCTACGGCTGGTCGGGCCAGCGTCGAGTGTCAGTCCCTGATCATAGGGACGCGCACGCCGCTCGCGCAGGGCGCGCGCGACCGCATGTCCGTCCGGTGTCGGCGATCTGCCTTATCCTGACCGGATATCGGCGTCGAGCGATTCGACGCGGGAGGGGGGTAGAACAATGGCCTATCCGAATTATCCGGGGGGTTACGACCCGTATCCCGGTGGCTATGCGTCGGCTCCGGGCGGGGCGACCGCCATCATCACGGGCGTGCTGGCATGTCTCGGCGCGCTCGCGAATCTGTTCGGCGGGGTGATCGGCGTCTGGCTCGGAAGTTCGCAGTACGGCGCGGACTTGGCGGATTACGATTCGACCGGATTGCTCGGCAATGACGGCTACTACACGTTCGTGCTGGTGACGGGGATCGTTGAGCTGATCACGGCGCCGATCCTCGCCGTCGGCGCGATCATGCTGTTCAACCGCAAGGTGCTCGGCCGGACGCTGATCGTGGCGGGTTGCCTGGTGGTGATCGTGTCGCAGATCGGCGGGACGGGCGTATTGCTGTCCTCGGTGGATACGGGCGGCGCGTTCACCGGCGGCGTCGGCGGAATCTTCGGCGCCGTCTTCCCGATCGCGACCTTGATACTCGCCCTGGTGCCCGCGACGTCGCGGTGGTTGGCCTACCGGCCGTCGACGGTCGCTCCGCCGGGGTATCCGCAGCCCGGCTACGGTTACCCGCAACCCGGCTACCCGCAACCCGGCTACCCACAGCCCGACCCGTCGCAGCCGGGTTATCCACAGGCGGTCGCTCCGCCACCGGGCTATCCTGCTCCCGGTTATCCCCAGCCCGCCCCACCCGGTGGTCCGGCGTATTCCGAGCCTTCCGCCATGCCGCAACCCGGCCCGGCCTACCCGCCTACGCCTGTCCCGCAGTCCGATTCGGTGGACGAATCTCAGGACGAAACCTGGAAGCGACCGGGCGGATGGTGACCGTTGCGATCGCGCGGAGCCGAATTTCCGGCAGGATGGAATAGGTGACGCGCCTGCACCTGCCCAAGCCGAAGATGGTGGCCACCGATGTGGACGGCACCCTCATCGATCACGACGAGCGGGTAACCGCGCGCACGAAGGCCGCCGTGGGGGCGCTGATCGCCGACGGCGTGCCGTTCGTCCTCGCCACCGGCAGGCCCCCGCGCTGGATCGATCCGGTGGTCGACGGGCTCGGGTACGCGCCGCTGTGCGTCTGCGGCAACGGCGCGGTGATCTACGACAGCGCGTCCGACAAGGTGCTGGCAGGACGGACCCTCGACGTGATGACCCTGTCCTGGATCGCCGATCTCGCCGAACGGGTCCTGCCCGGCTGCGGGCTTGCCGCCGAACGGGTCGGCGCCACCGCGCACGACGCGGTCACACCGCAGTTCGTGAGTTCACCGGAATACGAACACGCCTGGCTGAATCCGGATGACACCGCCGTCGCCAGGCACGAGGTCATCGACGCCCCCGCGATCAAGATGCTGATCCGGTTGCCGGGAGCACGCAGTGGGGACATGCTTGCCACCCTGGCTCCACTGGTCGGCGACCGCGCCGACATCACCTATTCCACCGAACACGGGCTGATCGAACTCTCTGCTCCCGGCGTCACCAAGGCGTCGGGACTCGCATCGGTCGCCCAGCGGCTCGGCGTCGAGCATTCCGCGATCATCGCGTTCGGCGACATGCCCAACGACGTGCCGATGCTGCGCATGGCCGGACGCGGGGTCGCCATGGCGAACGCGCACGACGAGGCCATCGCCGCCGCCGACGAGGTCACAGCGGCCAACTCCGACGACGGTGTCGCGCAAATACTCGAACGTTGGTGGGTCTGAACCCTGCCGTACAGCGCGACCGGCGGGTGCGCCTCGGTGCGAGGCACACCCGCCGGTGCTGTGTGCGGGGATTGGTCAGCGGTACCGAGCCGGTCCGCCGCCGGTCCTCACCCCGTGGGTTCGACCGGCGGATCCGGTTCCGCCGCATCGGTTTCGGGCCGCGTCGGTGCCGGTGCTGGTGCCGGTGCTGGTTCCAGCACAGGGCCGGGTGCGGCGACCTCGGCCGGATCCCTGCGCATTTCCTGCTGGTAGGTGTCGTTATAGGTTTTCACGATGGTGGTGACGATTCCCGTCAGCTCGTTGAGGATCAGCGATCCGTACTGGAAGTCCGAGCGCAGACCATCGGGCACCGGATAGGAATCGGTCAGGGGCAGTCCGAGCACGCCCGCATCGGCGCCGAGCTGCAGAAAGCGGTCGAGAATGGCGCCGAGCACCTCTGATACCCGGCCGTCGGAGGTCGTGTAGACGTAGCCGTTCGTGAATTTGGCGTACTGGCCGCCGTGCGCGGCGGGCATCGGTTCGGATTCGGCGCTGCCGAGCGGCCCGTCCGGTCCGCCCCGCTCGGCCCAGTGTTTGGCGATGACGTTTTCCTCGACCATGCTCATCAACCTGGCGGTCAGTTCGGCGAGCGCGGCCAGATCGGCTGCGCTGCGTTGCGGACTCGAACTGCGCTGCTGATGATTCACGCCGGCGGGCGTGCCCGCGGCGATATCGCGGATGCGATCCATCACGTCGTAGGCCGCGTCACCGGGGCAACTGGTGTGCCCGACGTCGCGATGGGCGAAAACGATGGGCAGTTGGACGGATTCGCCCTGCGCGTACGGGGTGAACTCGGTGCCCTCGGACCACATGGTGGTGTAGCCCTTGGGATCGAGACCCGCCACCCTGGTTCGCCAGCCGATGAACTGCCCGAGCGCCTCCAGCGCGTTCTTCGATGGCGTCTCGGATTCGTGATTGCCCATGAGAGCGACGCCCGCGGTGTTCTCGTTGAACCCGCCCGCGTGCGCCCCCTGGACCGGCCGGTCGAGTCCGCCCGCGCGGCCCTCGAAGATCTGGCCGTACTTGTCGACCATGGCGTTGTAGCCGATGTCGCACCAGCCGAGGGTGCGCGCGTGATAGGTGTAGATCGCGCGGACGATACCGGCGGATTCGGATTTGCTGTAGTCGTTGCGTCCCGCGGTGTGATGCACTGTGACACCGCCGAGTTCGTCGTCGTAGGTGGGTTCGTCGCACCGGATCGACTCGTCGGCGCCCCACTGCGCGCGGCTGATGACGTTCGGCCCGCCGCCGGGCAATGCCGAGGCGATGTTGTGCAGCGCGCCGTCGACCGCGCCGTGGCCCGGATCTATCAGGACCGCGGTCAATCCCGGTGCGATGGCGGAGGCGTCGGAATAGGGCGGGGCGGCCTGCGCCGGGTGGACCGGATCGGCCAACGGCAACGTGGCAGGCGCGGACGGTGCTTTCGGTGCGGAGGCGGCGTCCTTGCGGGTAACGAGGATCTGCACGGCCGTGGTGCTGCCGACGTAGATCGGTTCGGTGCCAGCGGTTCGGTCGGCGGCGGTGTGATCGGTGCCCCTTGTGTCGACGGGCTCGGTTTCGTACCACTGTCCCCACGTCCCGTTCGGCTGCCGCGCTCGCACCATGGCCTTGGTGTTCACCAGATCCTTGGCCGTGAGGGCGACGACGCTGAACGGGGTGTCTCTCGACAGCTCTTTCACTTGGGCGCCGACTTGATTAACCAGGTCGGGCGATATGGCGCCCGGTTCCAGCGCCGGTGTGTCCGGTGTGATTCCCGGTTCGAGCTGGGTGGGATCGGCGACGAAGCGGATACCGGAGGCGGCCCCTGTGCCTGGCACTCGTCCGGGAACGCCGGGCGCCGAGCCGGGGGCCCGGCTCGGATGCTGTCCGGGATCGGACGAGGTCTGGCCTGGTACCGAGGGTTCCTGCCCGCTGCCGTGCAGTCGTGGTAGCGGAATTTCGTCGGGTAATTGCACGCCGGGCGGCAGCGGCAACCCTTCCGGAATGGAGACGGACGCGGGTAACGGCAGCATCCGGAGATCGGAAAGATGCAGGTCCGGAAGGTCGAGTCCGGTGAGTTCGCGCAGCGGAAGCGTGATGTCGGGCGCGGAGTTCAGCACCACTTCGGCCATTTGCGCGGGCACAGCCGCGAGGTTGCTGTCATTCGCCGGGCGGTAGCGGGCTGAATCGCTGTGCACCAGTGTCGCGAGCGGCGCCGCTACCGCAAGTGTGGTGACAACCGGGAGGACGTAGGACCGTTTCGGTGTGCGGTACGGCACGAACTTCTCCAATCGGATCGACCAGTGATCATGCGCGCAATTCCATACTTGATTCCTGATGTATCAACGATCACACTAGTTCACAATTGTCACAAGGTCTAAACCTCTTGTCGAGGATTATGAGAATTGCTCAAATGTAGCTCTCAGGTTGCGAATAGATGGCGCGACATGCCGATGGATGTCGGGCCGATCAGCATGCGGAAACCGGTGCGGGCGAACGAATGCGCCGCGTGCCGCACCGAGATCGAAGAGCGAGAGGGGATCTGAAAGTGCAGCGCAGAATACATTTCAGGAACCGGATCAATACGCGGCGAATGATGAAACCGATCCGTCGAATGGTGATCACCGGCGGCGCCGCGGTTCTCGCGGTAACAGCGCTCGCGGGGTGGGACACGCCCGGCGACACGCCGTACCTCGAACTCACCGGGGCGGGCCACGGCCGCGGCATGAGCCAAGTCGGCGCCTTCGACAGCGCACGGCAGGGTTCGGTGGCCGAACGAATCCTCGAGCACTACTACCCCGGCGCGACATTCGGCACGGTGCCGACCACCACGGTGGGCGTGCGCCTGATGGAACGCGACGGCGAGGGTCTCGATGTCCACGCCGACGCCGGACTCAGGGTCGCGGGCCGGGAACTGGAGTCGGGCCAGGCCGCGCATATGACCGCGTTACCCGGCGGCGGCGCGAATGTCGTGGTGACCGTCGGATGCGACGGCGAGGTGCTGTGGCAGGCCGCGACGCGGGATCCGTGGATCTACCCGATCGACCCGAAACCCGCTCGCTCCGCCGCCGAACATCTCACGCTGTGCGACGGTCCCGCCTATCGCGGGGCGCTCGGGCTCGCGCAGGAGGACGGCGCGGCCCGCACCGTCAATCGGGTCGATATCGAGGACTACCTGCTCGGTGTCGTGCCCGCGGAGGTCCAGGCGAATTGGGCCGACAAGGGGGCCAACGAGGCGCTGCGCGCGCAGGCGATCGCGGCCCGCTCCTATGCCCTGGCCGAGCAGCGGTATCCATTCGCCCAGACCTGCGACACCTCCGACTGCCAGGTCTATCCCGGCACCGCGAAGGAGGACCCGCGCGCGGCCACTGCGATCGCGACCACAGCGGGCGCCGTGCTGCTGCGCGACGGGCGCATTCTGCGGGCGGAATACTCCACCGCGCCCGACGGCGGTCAACCCGCCGATATCTCCACCTTCGACGTCGGGCCGAAGCCCGCCGAACTCGCCGTCGGCAAACCGCCGACCGATCCCCGCGTCACCCCGGCGGACCCGGGCTCGCCGACCGATCCGCGCGGCACCGCCGCGCTCCCCGGATCGACGATCGATCGCGAGTACGCCCGGATCGGCGGTGAATCCAGCGCGATCGGCGCACCGCTGGGACCGGAGATGCGGCTGCCCCAGAACGGGGGCACCTACCGGCTCTTCACCAACGGCGTCATCATCGCGACGCCCACGCTCGGCGCCCAGATCGTCGACTTCACCACCTTGATGCGACTGGTTCCCGATCCGGCCGTGCCGCCATCGGATGCGACGGAACCCGCGTCACCGCGGGGGGATACGCAGAGTCCGTCGCCCGCCGAGACGCCCACCGGTGCCGCGCCGCCTGGGCTTCAGCCCGTCACCGAATAAGTTTCATCCGAGAATGCGTTGACCTTGACGCAGCGTCAACTTGCAGACTGGTCTCACCGACGAGACAAGGAGAGACCGGGTCATGACAGCGGGCGCCCGGACCGGCGAATGGTCCATCCAGGATCTGGCAAGGGCGGCCGGAACCACCAGTCGCGCGCTGCGCCACTACGGCCAGCTCGGGCTGTTGCCGCCCAGCCGAATCGGCGCCAACGGGTACCGCTATTACGACCAGGATTCCCTCGTGCGGTTGCAACGCATCCTGCTGTTGCGCGAACTCGGCCTCGGCTTGCCCACCATCGCCGAAGTTCTCGCGGGCCAGCGCGATACCGCGACCGCACTGCGCGCGCACCTGGGACTGCTCGAGCAGGAACAGGATCGGATCCGGCGCCGGATCGAGTCGGTGCGAACCACATTGCACAAGACCGAAAGAGGTGAACGACTCGTGGCTGCCGAAGTATTCGACGGATTCGACCACACGCAATACAAGGACGAGGTGATCGAGCGGTGGGGCAAGGACGCCTACGACAGCGGTGATCGCTGGTGGCGTTCGATGACCGATGCCGACAAACAGCGGTTCCAGCAGACCCACCTGGATATCGCCGCCGATTACGGCCGCGCGCACGCGGCCGGTCTCGCCCCGGACAGCGCCGAGGTCCAGGCCATCGTCGCCCGACACCGGGACTGGCTCGGCATCGGCTGGCAGGGCCGGTCCGTGGGGAAGGAGGCGTTCCTCGGACTCGGCGAAATGTACGTCGCCGACCCGCGTTTCGGGCAGAACTACGACGTGCACGGCACCGGCACCGTCGAATTCGTCCGCGACGCGATGCGGATCTACGCCGAGGCCAACCTGTAGGAACCGGTCGTCACCGGAATCGCGACGCCCGCATGTCACCCGGCATGCGGGCGTCGCGCGGCGGCGCGGTCCGGACACAACGACACGACCGGCCGCCAGCCCCGGAATTGCGCATACTTCTAGGGTTCGGGTGCGGGTGTGCCCGCGTAGGTGGAGGTTTCGCGAATGTTGTACGAGAACCCGGAGGCCGTGCCTGCGGGCGAACCCAGCGGCGCGGTCGCGACCGCGACGGGTGTGCTGGCGCTGTCGGGTGCGGCGGTGAACCTGATCGGGGTGGGGCGATTGGGACTCGATTTCCTCGACGACCCAGGCCGTTTCGACAATTCGCTCGCCTGCATCACGCTGCTCGGCGGATTCCTGACCGCGGTGATGCTGACCTACGGCGCGGTCCTGCTCTCGCGCCGCGACGAAACCGGTCGATTCACGGTGATCGTCGCGGCCGGGGTCTGGGCGGCGATCGGGGCGATCGGGCTGGTTCTCGCGCTCATCGGCTACGAATTCGAATACGGCGTCCACTGGTTTACCCAATCCGGCCGCCTCGCCGAATCGCTCTTCGCGATCACCGGCATCGCGGGCGCTGTCACCGCGTTCCTCGCCGCGGATTGGGTCGCCGATCTCGCCGCCCTGATCCTCCCGCTGCTTACCGCCTTCGTCGCCTCCTCGAGGTACACCGCACGGTGGGTCGGCGCGTCGCGATCCCCGGGATACCGATTGCCGACTCGCTGAACGGAACCCTCGATCGGGCCGCGCACCGCGACAAGGCGATTGCGCCGGACCGGCCGGGAGATCAGCCGTGCAGCGCTCGCATCAGCTGTTCTTCGGTGAGCGGCGCGACGGTGAGCGGGTGGGCGGCCGAGGCGCGCAGGCCGTCGAGGACGAGGGCGAGGTGGCGGCGCCAGACCTCGGGGGCGATTTCGGCGGTGGCCTCCACGATGCGGGTATGCGACCAGGTGATGAAGGCGATGTCCTCGAGAACCCAGTCGGGGCGCAGCACGCCCGCTCGCTGCGCCCTGGCGACGATCTCGCGCATCAGGCCGTGTCCGTATTCCTGGGCGCGGGCGATGGCGGGGCTCGGGGCCGCACGCAGGGCGAGTTCGCCGAGGAGTCGGTCTCTGGCCTGGAGTTCGCAGACGTTCTCGACGAGATAGGCGAATGAATCCCACGGGTCGGGGATGGCGAGGGCCCGTTCGGCGACGCGTCCTCCCGCTTCGATGCGGTCCTCGACGGCGGCGGCGATGAGGTCGTCTCGGGTCGGGAAGCGGTTGTAGAGCGTGCCGATGGCGACGCCCGCGCGCGCCGCGATCTCCTTCAGCGGCGCGTCGAGACCGCGTTCCAGGAAGACTTCCCTGGCCGCCGCCACCAGCGCGTCGCGGTTGCGGCGAGCGTCGACGCGCAGCGGCTTCTCCTCGGGCATCCGCCGATCCTACAAACGCGGAATTATCTTGAGCATAGGTTCAACTTAAGTTAGCGTCGGTGATGAACTTGAACTGTTGCTCAACTTGGTGAGGTAGTGGGATGTCGAAGACGATCGCGATCTTCGGGTTCGGACCCGGATTGGGAATGGGCACCGCGCGCCGATTCGGCCGCGAGGGCTTTCGCGTCGCGGTGATCGGGCGTGACGAAGCGAGGGCGCGAGCGCACGTGGCCGCTCTGGCCGAAGACGGCGTCGTCGCCGAGGCGTTCGTGGCAGATCTCACCGGGGAAGCCGACGTCGGCCGGGTGGTCGACGAGGTCGCCGCGCGGTTCGGGCCGATCGACGTCGCGTTGCACAGCGCGGCGGCGGATATGTCGGCCCGGTCGGCCTCCACCCTCGAGGTCGACGTCGCCGCGCTGCGGGTTCCACTGGAACTGAAGCTCTATTCGCCGATCTGGATGACCAGGGCCATCGCGCCCGCGATGATCGAACGCGGCGAAGGGGCCCTGCTGTTCTCTTCCGGGCTTTCCGAACATCATCCACAGCCCTACCTGGCGAATTTCGGCGTGATCCTGGCCGCTCAGCGACAATATGTACGTCAGCTCGACCTCGAACTGCGCGGCACCGGCGTCTACGTCGGCCTGCTCAATATCGGCGTGCTGATCGGCGGCAGCCGGGCCCAGATCAGCGTCGATGAGCATCCCGAACTCATCCCGCCCGGTCTGGAGCTCACCCGCATGACCAATGACGAACTGGGTGAGCAGTACTGGCGCCTGTACACCGAACGCGACACCGTGGAACTCGATATCGGTTTCCCGGACTGACTCCCGGCGTTCCGCGAATTCTCGGCGAAATCGAGGTGGACCGTGGACATCGGCCCAGGGTCGGGTGACCTTTCACGCCCGGTCGGCGGGCATCGGCCGCGTCGGGCGGTTTGCGATGCGGGCGCTACCGCGTCGCCGGGTACGGAACTCCCCCCGGGTGCGGCGCGGTCTTCCGATACGCTGGGCCACCGTGACCGCCGCATTGTCTCCGGGTACCTCCGTCAACTCCACCGCGCCGTTCGATCTGATCATCGTCGGTTCGGGCTTCTTCGGGCTCACCATCGCCGAACGCGCCGCAACCCTGCTCGGCAAGCGGGTGCTGGTGCTGGACCGCCGCTACCACATCGGCGGCAACGCCTATTCGGAGCCGGAACCGCAGACCGGAATCGAGGTGCACAAATACGGTGCGCACCTATTCCACACGTCGAATAAACGGGTCTGGGACTACGTCACCCAGTTCACCGAGTTCACCGGCTACCAGCATCGCGTATTCGCCATGCACAAGGGGCAGGCCTACCAGTTCCCGATGGGCCTCGGTCTGGTCTCGCAGTTCTTCGGCCGCTATTTCACCCCGGACGAGGCGCGCGCGCTGATCGCCGAGCAGTCCGCCGAAATCGACACCAAGGACGCGCAGAACCTCGAGGAGAAGGCGATCTCGTTGATCGGTCGCCCCCTCTACGAGGCCTTCGTGCGGGATTACACCGCCAAGCAGTGGCAGACCGACCCCAAGGAACTGCCCGCGGGCAATATCACCCGGCTGCCGGTCCGCTACACCTTCGACAATCGCTACTTCAACGACACCTACGAGGGGCTTCCCACGCAGGGGTACACGAAGTGGCTGGAGAATATGGCCGCCTCCGAACTCATCGAGGTACGGCTGAATGTCGACTGGTTCGATATCCGTGACGAGGTGCGCGCCGAGAGCCCGGACGCCCCCGTCGTCTACACCGGCCCGCTGGATCGCTACTTCGACTACGCCGAGGGCGAACTGGGCTGGCGCACCATCGATTTCGAGACCGAAGTGCTCGAAACCGGTGATTATCAGGGCACTTCGGTGATGAATTACAACGACGCGGATGTGCCGTACACCCGCATCATCGAACCGCGCCATTTCCATCCCGAGCGCGAATACCCGCAGGACAAGACGGTGATCATGCGCGAATTCTCCCGTTTCGCGCAGACCGGGGACGAACCCTACTACCCGATCAACACGCCGGAGGACCGCGCCAAACTGCTCGCCTACCGGGAGCGCGCGAAACAGGAAACCGCCTCGGCCAAGGTGCTTTTCGGTGGCAGGCTCGGCACCTACCAGTATCTCGACATGCATATGGCGATCGGTTCCGCGTTGAGCATGTTCGACAATGTGCTGCGACCGCACCTCGAATCCGGCGCGCCTCTGGTCGACCAGGACGCGTAGATGGTTCACACTCGCGAAGCGCGGCTCACCGAAGCCGACCGAGTGCGGATCATCCGCACAGATGACGAAAGCAACGAATGACCTCCCCATCCGTAATGGAAGAGATGACCATCGAGACCCGTGCGAAGTCGCTGCTCCAGCGCATCATCCTGCCGAGGCCGGGTGAACCGCTGGATGTGCGGACCCTCTATCTGGAGGAGTCGCCGACCAACGCGCGACGCGCGCACGCCACCACCCGCACCGAGTTGTCCATCGGCGCGGAGTCGGAGGTCTCGTTCTGCACCTATTTCAACGCATTGCCCGCCAGCTACTGGCGGCGCTGGAGCATCCTGAATTCGGTGGTGCTGCGGCTGGAACTGGCCGGACACGGCCGGGTCGACATGTACCGTTCCAAGGCGGACGGCTCGCGAATCCACGTGCAGGGCAAGGAGTTCGCGGTCGCGTCGGGTTCCGACTCGGTGACCGTCGAATTCGAGACCGATCTCGGGCCGTTCGAAGACGGCGGCTGGATCTGGTTCGACATCACCACCGACACCGCGGTCACGCTGCTGCACGGCGGCTGGTACTCGCCGGTCGACGCACCCGGTGATGGCACCATCGCGGTCGGCATGCCGACCTTCAACCGGCCGACCGATCTGGTGAAAACCCTCGGCGCCCTCGGTTCCGATCCGCTGGTGCTGGAGAAGATCGTCGCGGTCATCGTCGCCGATCAGGGCAACCGCAAGGTCGTCGACGAGCCGGGCTTCACCGAGGCCGCCGCGGTGCTCGGCGACCGGCTCGCCATCCGGAATCAGCCCAATCTCGGCGGCTCCGGCGGTTACAGCCGCGTCATGTACGAGGCGCTGAAGACCACCGACGCCCAGTACATCGTCTACATGGACGACGACATCGAGATCGAGCCCGACTCGATCCTGCGCGCGCTCGCCTTCGCCCGGTTCGCCGCATCGCCCATGCTGGTCGGCGGGCAGATGCTCAACCTGCAGGAGCGTTCGCATCTGCATTCGATGGGCGAGGTCGTCGACCGCGGCATCTTCATGTGGACGTCCGCGCCGAATGTCGAATACGACCACGACTTCTCGAAGTATCCGCTCAAGGATCGCGACAATTCCAAGCTGCTGCACCGGCGTATCGACGTCGATTTCAACGGCTGGTGGACCTGTGTGATCCCGCGGCAGGTGGCCGAGGAGATCGGCCAGCCGCTGCCGCTGTTCCTGAAATGGGACGACGTCGAATACGGTCTGCGCGCCCGCGACCACGGATATTCGACCGTCACACTGCCCGGCGCGGCGGTCTGGCATATGGCCTGGAGTGATAAGGACGACGCCATCGACTGGCAGGCGTATTTCCACCTGCGCAACCGTCTCGTCGTCGGCTCGCTGCATATGCCCGGCAACGGGCGCGGCATGGTGGTGAACACGGTCAAGGCGACGCTCAAGCATCTGCTCTGCCTCGAATATTCGACGGTCGCCATCCAGAACCTGGCGATCAAGGATTTCCTCGCCGGACCCGAACGTCTGTTCCAGTTACTGCCGAGCGCGCTCGGCGCGGTGCACGACATGCGCAAGCAGTTCCCCGACGCGGTGGTCCTCCCGTCGTCCACCGAATTGCCGCTGGCCAGTCACCTCGAGGTCGGCGCTGTCGGCGAACCCCCGAATCCGATCGCCAAGGTGGTCCGGCTCGTCAAGGGCGTGCTGCACAACGTCAAACCCGCGCACGAGACCCACCACGAGACGCCGCAGCTGAATGTGCCGACCCTCGACGCCCGCTGGTACCTGCTCTCGCAGGTCGACGGCGTCACCGTCACCACGGCGGACGGACGCGGCGTCGTCTACCGCAAGCGCGATCCACGCCAGGCCCTCGGCCTGTTCAAGGAGGCCATGCGGTTGCGCAAGGAACTCGCCGCGCGGTTCTCGGAGATGCAGCGGCGTTACCGTGCCGCCCATGCGGAGCTCACCAGCACGGCGGCCTGGGAACGGGCCTTCGGTATCGACGGCGCGGGGAGCGAACAGCAGTGAGTCTCGAACCGAACATCTCCGCCCCCGATGCCGCGGCGGCACAGCAGTCGCGCTACAGCACGAACGGCAACGGGGCGGCGGCCACGGCGTCGCAGGCGAATCCGGTGCAATCGCCGCCCGAGGTGAAGATCATCAACGCGGTGCAGGCCACCCTCGGCGCCAAGCCGGAGGTGGTGCGGGCCGCGCGCGGCATGTCGCATTTCGGTGAGCACGCGCTCGGCTGGATCGGCATCGCCGCGGCGGGCTGGCTGGTCGACAAACCGCGGCGCAGGCAGTGGGCCGGGGTCGCGGTGGGCGCGGTCGGTGCGCACGCCGCCTCGATCGTCATCAAACGGGTCGTGCGCCGTCCGCGGCCCAACGATCCGTCGGTGCAGGTCAACGTCTCGACACCGAGCAAGTTGAGCTTTCCGTCCTCCCATGCCACCTCCACCACGGCGGCGGCGGTGTTGCTCGGAAAACTGACCGGGCTACCCTTGCCTGCGGTGCTCGTACCACCGATGTTGCTTTCGCGGGTCGTGCTCGGCGTGCACTATCCCTCCGACGTGCTCGCCGGATCCGCGCTGGGCGCCGCGTCCGCCGCTGTCGTGCTAGCCGCCGAAAGAAGACTCGATAGTGACCGCACAAGAAAAGGCCTTGGTTGACATGAGTGAAGAGCCGACCGGCGCCGACCTAGCCGAGTCCGTCGTGAAAGGTCCGCCCAAGACGTTGGGGGGTGGGCTGATCAAGGCCGTCCGGCCACGTCAGTGGGTCAAGAACGTCCTCGTGCTCGCCGCGCCGCTCGCGGCGGGTCCCGATGTGCTCAGCGATGTGTCGGTGCTCTGGCACGTCGCGATCGCTTTCGTGGCCTTCTGCACAGCGGCCTCCGGCATCTACCTGGTCAACGACGCACTCGATGTGGAGGCCGACCGGGCGCATCCGACCAAGCGGTTCCGTCCGATCGCGGCGGGCGTGGTGCCGGTGAATCTGGCCTACATGCTCTCGATCGTCCTGCTGGTCGTCGCGATCGTCGGCTCCTTCCTCGCGTCCTGGCAGCTGGCCGTGGTGATGGCGGTGTATATCGGCATCCAGCTCGCCTACTGCTTCGGACTCAAGCACCAGGCCGTCCTCGACATTTGCATCGTGTCGTCGGGCTTCCTGCTGCGCGCGGTCGCGGGCGGCGCCGCCGCGGATATCAGCCTGTCGCAGTGGTTCTTGCTGATCATGGCCTTCGGCTCACTGTTCATGGCCGCGGGCAAGCGCTACGCCGAACTCCAGATCGCGCTCGGCACCGGCGCCAAGATCCGCAAGTCGCTCGAGTACTACACGCCCACCTACCTGAGGTTCATCTGGACCCTGGCGGCCACGGCGGTCGTGGTGTTCTACGGTCTGTGGGCCTTCGAGCAGGGCGAGGCCAATGACACGAACTGGTACGCAATCTCGATGATTCCGTTTACGATCGCAATCCTGCGTTACGCGGTCGACGTCGATGGCGGCGAGGCCGGTGAACCCGAAGAGATCGCGCTGGGGGATCGCGTCCTCCAGTTCCTCGCAATCGCCTGGATCGGAGCGGTAGGTGTCGCTGTCTATCTCACCTGACGAGATGCTGGTAGAGGGAGCGGAGCGAACCGAGGACGACGCCGAGGAGCCTGCCCGCGAGCAGGCGGGCTCGGCGTCGCGGTTCGCCCTGCTATCCCGAGCCACCTTCGTCGGTGGGGTCGCGCTCACCGTTGTGCTTTTCGCGATCGGCGGCTGGCAGCGGCGCTGGATCGCCGACGACGGCCTGATCGTGCTGCGCACCGTGCGCAATCTGATGGCGGGTAACGGCCCGGTCTTCAACGCGGGCGAGCGGGTCGAGACCAATACCAGCACCGCGTGGACCTACATCGTCTGGTTCTTCAGCTGGCTGACTCAGCTGCGGCTCGAGTACGTGGTACTCGGTATCGCGCTGACGCTGTCGCTGGCCGCTGTCGTCTTCGCGATGCTCGGCTCCGCGCGCCTGTGGGGCGGCACCGGATCGGCGCTGCTGCTGCCCGCGGGTGCGCTGGTGTACATCGCGGTGCCTCCCGCGCGCGACTACGTCACCTCCGGGCTGGAAAGCAGTCTTGTCATCTGCTGGCTCGGCCTGCTGTGGTGGCAGCTGGTGCGTTGGTCGCGGGCCGACAGGGTGCGCGTCGGCGGCATGTTCGGCCTGGTTTTCCTCGCAGGTCTGGCCCCGCTGATCCGGCCGGAGATGGCCCTGGTCGGCGTACTCGCGCTGCTGATGATCTTCCTCGCCCCGATGCCGGAGTCCCGGGTCGGCCCGATCGTGTTGCGCGGCCTCGTCGTCGCCGCCGCGGGTCTGGTACCGCTGGGTTATCAGATCTGGCGAATGGGCTACTACGGCCTGCCGTATCCGAATACCGCCGTCGCCAAGGACGCGGGCGGCGCCAAATGGGGTCAGGGATTCACCTACCTGTGGGATCTGATCGGCCCCTACTACCTGCTAGTGCCTTTGCTCGTGTTGCTGGTCGCCGGGCTCGCCGCCGCACGTGTGGCCCGCACGCGCACCCGGACCGACGCCACCGGGCCCGCCCCGCGCCGGTCGATCCAGTGGGTACGCGAATGGCTGCGTTCGCCCAGCGCGGTGGTCGCCCTCATACTGATGAGCGCGCTCATCCTGACCGTCTACGCCCTGCGCGTCGGCGGTGACTTCATGCACGGCCGGATGCTGCTGCCGCAGCTTTTCCTGTTCCTGCTGCCGGTCGCGGTGCTTCCGATCAGGCTGCCGGAGCGCGGGCTGCGCCATCTCGATGTGACCTTCGTCGTGCTGGCGGTCGCCTGGCTCGCCACCATCGGCTGGGCGCTGTTCGCGGCGGACACCACCGCTATCAAGACCGGAACCAAGATCAGTTCCTCCGGCATCGTCGACGAGCGCGTCTACTACGTGCTCAACACCGGGCACGATCACCCGATCCGGGCCGAGGACTACCTCGATTACCCGCGTATCCGCGCGATGGTCGACGATATCGCCGCCACCCCCGACGGCGGCCTGCTGCTGAATTCCCCGTCGTTCACCTTCTGGTACATCGCGCCGCCGCCGCAGCCCATCCCCGATGGCGGCGCCGGACATACCGTCTACTTCCTGAACCTGGGCATGACAAGCATGAACGTCCCGCTGGACGTGCGCGTCATCGACCAGATGGGTCTGGCCTATCCGCTGGCCGCGCATACCGAGCGGCTGGAAGACGGCCGCATCGGGCACGACAAGAATCTGTACCCGGACTGGGTCGTCGTCGAAGCGGGCATGGTCGACAGGAAGCCGTGGATGCCCTGGTACCTCGACGAGGACTGGGTGATCCAGGCCAGGACCGCGATGTCGTGCCCGGATACCCAGGCCCTGTTGATCTCCTACCGTGACCCGCTCACCTTCGAGCGTTTCCGGCACAATTTCAAGAACGCGCTGCGGTTCGCGCAGTACCGGATCGATCGGGTGCCGAAGTACGAAATCGAACGATGCAACCTGGTGAATCCGATCCCGGAGCCGCCACGCTGATCTCGAGGTCGGGCCGATAAACCACACAGGCATCACAAATGCTCTGCGAGCCCTATGAGCTCAGTGGTCACGTTGGTTATGCTCCACAAAAGTGGCGTACGCCGCTTCATCTCGGTTTGATAACGCACCTGCATCGATGGCAGGTTAGTCTCGGTCGGGGTACGCCCGCCGGGGCTTCGGTAATTTCTGGGCAAACATCCGGCGGTCACCGTCGAACGCGGCCGAAATCCGGTCGAATGAAGGAGCGAACTAGATGCGAGGCGTTATCGGGCGTAAGGCGCAGGATGGTCGTCGTCTGAAAGCTCGAGGAGCCGGGTGGCTCAAGCGGACGATGCTGTTGTCGATGGCGATCGTGCTGCCGCTCGGGGCGTCGGTGGCAGGCGGGGGTGGTGTCGCTTCGGCGGCGTTCAATCCCGATGCCTTCGACTTCTGGGTGGATTCGAGCATGGGGCCGATCAAGTCGCGGATCTTCCGCGCTGCCGACGGCAATACCGGTCGCGTGGTCTACGCGCTGGACGGTATGCGTGCCCGCGGCGATCTGAACGGCTGGGAGGCCGAGACCGAGGTCGCACGCGAACTCACCAAATGGAATATCAACGTGGTCATGCCGGTGGGCGGACCGTCCAGCTTCTACGCGGACTGGAACGCGCCGAGTAATTTCTTCGGCATCCCCACCGGATCGGGCCCTTCGGGGTCGTCGTCGGGTTCGGCGTTGACCGGTTCCTCCGGTTGGCAGGAAACCCTCGGCAAGACGAACACCTACAAGTGGGAAACCTTCCTCACCCAGAACCTGCGCAGCGCGCTGCGTGATCGGCTCGGGTTCAACCCGAATCGCAATGGCGTGTTCGGTCTGTCGATGGGCGGAAGCGCCGCGCTGACGCTGGCGGCCTACCACTCGGACCAGTTCAGCTTCGCGGGGTCGTATTCCGGGTACCTCAACATCTCCGCGCCGGGTATGCGCGAGGCGTTGCGCGTGGGAATGATCAGCGCGGGCGGCTACAACATCGACGCGATGGCACCGCCGTGGGGTCCGCAGTGGCTGCGGATGGATCCGTTCGTCTTCGCGCCGCAGCTGAAGGCCAACAACACCCGCCTCTGGGTGGCCGCGGGTAGCGGTATCCCGGCCGGTGGCGACGCGACCGATCCGCTCGGCATCGTGCAGGGCACCCCGCTCGAGGTGCTGGCCATGATCAACACCCGTGCCTTCCAGGTCCGCATGGCGAGCCTGGGCGCGAACAACGTGACCTACAGCTTCCCGCCCGTCGGTATCCACAACTGGCGGAACTGGGAGTCCGAGGTCTACCGGATGATCCCGGACCTGTCCGGCAACATCGGCTAGTCCTGTTCGCTCGTGAAGGCCGCCCGGCGCACCCGCGCCGGGCGGCTTTTCGCCTTCGACGCACATCCGCAACCCGGCTCGACAACGAATACGCTTCGATACTTGTGGCTTAAATCACTTTCCAGCAACATGAAGGCATTGTTTGCTGATTTAACCAGGAAGAGTGAGTGCCGAGGTCGATTAGTCCGTTTCGTCCCGGATGACCGATCTCGGCGCCCGATGAAGGGGCCGGCGGAGTAGCTCGCCATTCGCTGTCGGCCGTCCGGATGAAAGGTCGAGTCGATGCGAAATGTCCGCTGGAAACGTAGGCCCGGTAACTCGACGGCCCCGGGCGCGTGGGCGAGGAGGGTCGCGTCGGGGGTGGCGCTGGCGCTGCTGCTACCACTCGGGGTGACCGCGGTGGGTAACGGCGCGGCGGCGTCGGCGGCCTTCGACCCCGCGGCCTTCGACTTCTGGGTCGACTCCGGGATGGGCCCGATCAAGAGCCGGATCCTGCGCGCCGCGGACGGCAACACCAACCGGGTGGTCTACGTGCTCGACGGTCAGCGCGCCCCCGAAACGCTCAGCGGGTGGGAAATCGAGACCAACGTTCCCGCGGCCCTGGCGAGCTGGAATATCAACGTGGTCATGCCGGTCGGCGGTATGTCCAGTTTCTACGCCGATTGGAACGCGCCGAGTTCGTTCTTCGGCGTACCGCCGGGGACGGGTTCCACCACTGGTTCCGGTGGCCTCGACGGATTCGCGGCGGGTCCGGGTAAGAGCTACCGGTACCAGTGGGAATCCTTCCTGACCGGAGATCTGCGGAACGCCCTGCGCGACCGGCTCGGCTTCAACCCGAATCGCAATGGCGTCTTCGGTCTGTCGATGGGCGGAAGCGCCGCGCTGACGCTGGCGGCCTACCACCCGGACCAGTTCAGCTTCGCCGGCGCGTACTCCGGCTACCTGAACATCTCGGCCCCCGGTATGCGCGAGGCCATCCGCGTGGCGATGCTCGACGCGGGCGGTTACAACGTGGATTCGATGGCGCCGCCGTGGGGTCCGCAGTGGCTGCGGATGGATCCGTTCGTCTTCGCGCCCAATCTGGTTCGCAACGGCACCCGACTGTGGATCGCCGCGGCGAGCGGGCTGCCCACCGCCGTCGACCCGCCGAGTTTCAACACGCTCAACGGTATGGGCCTGGAAGCGCTCGCCTTGGCGAATACCCGCGCCTTCCAGGTCAGGATGACGACGCTGGGCGGCGGCAACGCGGTGTACGACTTTCCCGCCTTCGGCATCCATAACTGGATCAACTGGCAGGACGTGGCCTACCGGATGATCCCCGATCTCTCGGCCAATATCGGGTAGCTGCCCGACATTCGGTCCGTTCTCACACTCGCGGTCGAATGTTCACCGAAAAGTCGCTGACACGGAATTCTGTTCCGGCGGTGGTGAATTCGCCACCGCCACCCAGTTCTCCTGGCAAATATCTGGTTTCTATGACGAACCGCATCGTTCCGTGTTTCCCGGGCCGATACCGGATAACCGCCATGACAAGTGCGGTACGTGATCGGCGACGGTATCGGCGATCTTGTGCTCGATGGTTGCGCTCGATGGTGATCGCACGGCGAAAGCCGCGAATCGATGCGTTCTCGTATCGTGCGCGGAAAAGTTGCCCTCCGCCGTGTGGCCACGGGCTCGCCCTGGCTCTGACACTGCCGCTCGGCGTCACGGCCGTCGGTATCGACGGCCCACGCGCCCGAAATGATCTCAGCGGCTGGGAGATCGATACCGAGATATCGCGGGTGCTGCCCGAGTGGAACATCAACGTGGGTGACGCAGGTCGGCGGGCAATCCAGCTTCCATTCGGACCGGGGCGCGCCGAGTAATACCAATGGTCAGCGGACCGCCTATGCCTGGGAAACGTTGCTCATCGAGAACTCGCTGGCGCTACGCGATCGGCTGCAATGCATCCGGTAATGGCGTATTCGAGCCGGCAGCACCGCACTCACGTTCGCCGCCTATCAACCGACCAATTCGGCTACGCCGGTTCGTATTCGGGATACCGGAAATATCTCCGCGCCGGTATGCGCGAAGGACTGCACCGGCACCGCTCGATGCGGGCGGGTTCTATATCGACGCCATGTGGGTCCACCACGGGATCCGCGGTGCTTGCGTAACGATCCGTTCATGTTCGCGCCGTCCAGGCCAGGAGCGACAGTATCGGCGGCGCGAATGCCGTATTCGACTGCACATCTGTCGGCGTGCACTGCTGGCGCTACCGGGAAGATCGGGTTTACGCGACGCTTCCCGATATGAGCGTTCACCTGGGATGAGTAACGAATTCGGACATCCGGGACGACATCACCGGATGAACGCGGTAGTGTCACCGGACCATCACAGATTGTGTTCGGGCGGATTTCGGCCACCAGGGATACCTCGGCCTTGCTAAGGATTCCAGTGTCGAATATCCTCCTGCGAGCGCAAGTGTGACCAGATCGTTGTAGCGCTGCCATAAAGTGCCGGCATGTCGGGGTCCGGCTCCGATGTGGCGTGTGTCTCATCGGCAGCACGGGGTGTTGCCCAGGCCCGCACGGGTTAGGGCGACGCCACAACAGCAGAAAGAGAGCAGAATTCATGCGTTTCGGCAGGGCCGCCGCGCCGAAGATAGTCGCGCCGGGCAGGCGAGGCGAACCTCGCGGTTGGCGTAATCGAATTCTGGCTGTCGGTGCCGCTGCGTTAGCGCTACCGATTGCCGCCGGAGTGGCGACCCCGACCGTCGCAGTCGCCGCTCCCGTCTCCGCCCCGGTGCTCCGCGCACCGGCGGGCGGCCAAGAAGACCTGATGGTCCCGTCCGCGATGGGTCCGATCAAGGTGCAGGTCCAGTGGGCATCGCGTGGCGGTAGCGCCGCGCTGTACCTGCTCGACGGCCTGCGCGCACGCGACGACCGCAACGCGTGGTCGTTCGAGACCAACGCCTTGCAGCAGTTCGCCAATGACAACATCACCCTGGTGATGCCGGTCGGTGGACAGTCGAGCTTCTACACCGACTGGGTCTCCCCGAGCAACACCAACGGTCAGAAGACCACCTACAAGTGGGAGACCTTCCTCACCAGGGAACTCCCGAACTTCCTGGCGAACTATGGCGTCTCGAAGACCAATAACGCGGTCGCCGGTCTGTCCATGGGCGGTAGTGCCGCACTGGCGCTGGCCGCGTACCACCGGGATCAGTTCAAGCACGCCTCCTCGTTCTCCGGCTACCTGAACATCTCCGCGCCGGGTATGCGCGAGGCGATCCGCGTCGCGATGCTGGACGCGGGCCGCTACAACGTGGACTCGATGGCCGCGCCGTGGAGCCCGGCGTGGTTGCGCATGGACCCGTTCGTCTTCGCGCCGCAGCTGAAGGGTCTGCCGATGTACATCTCGGCGGCCAGCGGCCTGCCGGGGCAGTTCGATCGCCCGGCTTCGGCGGTCGGTGTGTTCAACACCGGTAACGCGATGGCGCTGGAAGCGCTGTCGCTGGTCAACACCCGCGCGTTCCAGGTCCGCCTGAGCTCGCTGAACATTCCGGCGTACTTCGAGTTCCCGGCTTCGGGCACGCACTCGTGGAAGTACTGGGAAGGCCAGCTCTTCAACGCTCGCAAGGGAATCCTGGACGCCACCGGCGGCTGGTGACCACAGAGCACCGAGACAACGGCGCCACCCCCTCGTTCGCGAGGGTGGTGGCGCCGTTTCTTCGTGTGCCGACCGGCGTTCGAATATTGCGTCGCGACAACCGCTTTCGCGACGCGTCTGATAGCTGACGAGGTGCTGAACAACCCTTATCGCGGCGCGAGAATCCGGCGATTCCGGCATCGTCGCACGTGAGAAAGTTGGATAACGGCTGAAAGAGGATTAGCTCGCTATCCGCGCGTCATCCCGGGAACGGGCCACCGACCGGGGTAGAAAGCATCGGTGGCAGGGAAGACGCGTGGCGGAACAGGGATGCGGGGTCGGTGCGACAGACGCACGGCCCGTCATCGGCTCGCTCTGCTCGCCACCGCGCTCGTACTCCCGCTCACCGCCGCGGTCACCGAGCATCCCGTGCCCGCCGCCGCGCAACCCGCGTCGGCACCGGCCGAGGCGACGGTGCAGAAGGCGGTGTGGTTGGGCGATCGCCGGGTGGCGCTGTGGGTGTACTCACCGTCGATGGCGACCCCGGTCCAGGTGCAGTTACTGCTCGCAAGGGATTGGAACAGCCGCCCCGACGCGCGTTTCCCGGTCTTGTTCATGCTCGACGGACTGCGCGCGACCGACGACGAGAGCGGCTGGACCAAAGACGCGGGGGCCCAGGATTTCTACGCGGACAAGAATGTCACCGTGGCGCTGCCGATCGGCGGCCAGGCCAGTTTCTACTCCGATTGGCTGCAGCCCGACAACGGCAAGAAGTACATGTGGGAGACCTTCCTGACCAAGGAACTCCCGGAACTGCTGGAAAACCAGTGGCGGGCCACCGAGACGCGCGGCATGGAAGGCCTGTCCATGGGCGGCACCGCCGCCATGTTCCTCGCGGGCCGCAATCCCGACTTCGTCCGATACGCCGCCTCCTACTCCGGATTCCTCACCACCACCACCCTCGGCATGCCGCAGGCCATCGAGTTCGCCATGCGCGATGCCGGCGGATTCGATTCGGCCGCGATGTGGGGGCCGCCGACCAGCTCGGAATGGGAAGCGCACGATCCGTACGCGCTGGCCGACAAGCTGAAGGGCATCAGCCTCTACATCTCCAGCGGCAGCGGGACGACCGGCGCGTTCGACCAGGCCGCGGGCATCCCCGGAGTGAGCACCAATTACGCGGGGATGGGTCTGGAGATCCTGTCGAGGTTGACCTCCCAGAACTTCGTCACCAAATTGACCAAACTCGCCATCCCGGCTCAGGTGAACTACCGGCAGTCCGGCACCCATTCATGGCCGTACTGGGATTTCGAGATGCGCCAGTCCTGGCCGACCGCCGCCGCGGCGCTGGGAGTCGACCCGGGTAAACCGCCGTGCGCGGCGAGCGGCGCGATCGCGGCGACGGTGACCGATAACGGCTGGCTCGGAGAATGCCTCACCGGCGAATACCCGGTGCCGGGCGGCCTCGCCCAGGATTTCCTGCACGGCCGCGTCTTCTACTCGCAGGACGCGGGCGCGTATCCGGTCGGCGGCTTTATCGGCGGCGGCTACCAGGCCGCGATGGGCCCCGCGGGCGCGCTCGGTCTGCCGATCGGAGCCGAATCCGCGTTACCGGACGGGCGCGGCCGGTTCCAGCTCTTCCAGCACGGTTCGCTCTACTGGACCCCGCAGACCGGCGCGCAGGTGGTGCGCGGCGCGATCCTGGAGGAGTGGGGCAGGCAGGGATTCGAGCGCGGACCGGCCGGTTACCCCAGCGCGCCCGAGGCGAAGACGCCGAGCAGGGACGGTGTCGTCCAGGCTTTCGAAGGCGGGCCCTTCTACTACAGCGGGCAGACCGGCGCGCACCGGGTGCAGGGGCTGATCCTGGGCAAGTACGCCGAGCTCGGCTACGAGAACAGCGCGCTCGGCTTCCCGGTGGCCGAGGAAGCGCCGCTGAAGGATTTCGGCGTCTACACCCGCTTCGAAGGCGGCAATATCTACTGGAGCCCGCTGTCCGGCGCCTGGCCGGTGCGATCCGGTCCCGTCATGGACGCCTGGAAAGCCGCCGGTTACGAGAACGGCAAATTGGGTTATCCCATCGGTGATGAGTTCCAGATCCCCGGCGGGATACAGCAGAACTTTCAGGCCGGATTCGTCACCGTGCGTGACGGGAGGCCCGAAGTCAACGGTCTGTAGTTCGCACCGGTCTGTTCACATCGCATATGTAGCGCCGGCGGCGCTACGAATCGGACACAGCTACCCTGGGGGCGACCGCGTCCCCTGTGAACAGATCGAGGATACGAATTCATGCATCGGACCCGTGGAAAGGTTGTCGGCGTTGCCCTCGCGATCGCTGCCACCGGCCTGCTCGCCGCGTGTGGCGATAACGACTCGACCGCGTCCAGCACGCCGACGCTGACCAACACCACGACGGCCGCCCCGTCGAGCGCCCCGACCTCGGCCGCGGCGGGCAGCACGCAGCCGCAATCGCCCACGTCGGAGACCGCGCCGCAGGCCACCGAGACCGAAACGGCGGTTCCCGAGCGTCCGCAGCCGGTGCCCAACGAGGCCCCGCCCCAGGACACGTCGAATCTCAGCGACAAGGACCGTAAGTTCCTCGATGCGCTCAAAGCCAAGGGCATCACCCCGGCCAGCTCCGATATCGCGCTGAGTATCGGCGCCTACGTCTGCCAGGGTGTCGCGGCGGGGGCTTCGGAGGCCGATCTGACGACCTTCGTCAACGCGATGGCCGGTTCGGATCCGTCCTTCGATCCATCGAAGATGCCCGTCGAGACGGCGGGCAAGATCTACATCGATACGGCTGAGCAGACGTATTGCCAGTGAGTGCGCGTCGCGGCCCCACCGCCCGCCGGTCCCGACCGGCGGGATGTCTGACGTTGCTCGGCGGTGTCGCGCTGATCATCGCGATCGCCGTGCTGGCCTGGTACATGCTGGCGGGCTGCGGGCGCGCGCCCAAGCCTCCAGGGCCGAAACCGCCGGAGCGGGCGACCTCGCAGCCCGCGTGGTGCCCGGATGTGCAGATGGTCTCGGTACCCGGGACGTGGGAATCCAGCACCGGCGACGATCCCTACAATCCGACCGCGAATCCGGCATCGCTGATGTTGAACATCTCCAACCCGGTGCGCCAGCAGTTCCCCTCCGGGCGAGTCGAGGTCTACACCGTCCCGTACGTCGCGCAATTCTCCAATCCCGTCGCCATACCCCCGGACGGCCAGCAGTCCTACAACAACAGCAGGGCCGAGGGCGCGCAGCGGATGGTCGATTTCATGGCCGAGCGCACGAAGCAGTGTCCGCTGACCACCTATGTGATCGCAGGCTTCTCCCAGGGCGCGGTGATCGCGGGGGATATCGCCAACCTGATCGGCGCGGGGAAGGGACCGGTCTCGGCCGATCTCGTCCTCGGTGTGGCCCTGCTCGCCGACGGCAGGCGCACCGGTGACACCGGAAAGGGCGAGGCCACCCAGATCGGCACCCCGCCGTCGGGGGTCGGCGCGGAAATCGCCTTGAACGGCCTGAAGGTGCCCGGCATCACGATGACCGGGCCCCGCGCGGGCGGTTTCGGCACACTGGCCGACCGCACGTATACCATCTGCGCGCCGGGTGATCTGATCTGTGATTCACCACGACAGGCGTTGACTCCGGTCAATTTCGTCGGCAGTGTCCTCTCGCTGGTGCGCGCGGCGGGTAATCCGGTGCACAGTCTGTACAACGGTTTCGTCATCGATCAGAACGGCACGACCGCCACCCAGTGGACGGCGGCGTGGGCCGCGGATCTGATCGAGAAGGCGCCTCACCCGGCGCATTCGTGACGTCGCACAGTCCCGACACCGGTGGCCGGTGGGAAGACATCGGCTGCCGCGACAACCGTACTGCGGTTCGTCCGCACGTTGTAAAGTGCGCTGATGATCGCGACGCCGGTAGCCGTTTTCACCCTCGGCACGCCGGGCGCCGTGGTGGTTCAGCGGCGATCACCCCCGCGGTGATCGAGGAACGCACACCGACAGCCAGGAGCACGAGTTCATGACACAAACCGCCGCACCGGTCGCCTCGGCAGGCGCCGGGTCGACCGCGCAGGGGGTTCCGCTGCGTCCTTTCCGCTTCGCGGCCGCGGGCGAAGGGAATAAGCAGGAGGGTGGAGCCCGCAAGTTCATCCAGACCGCGCAGCAGGCCGAGGAGTACGGATTCGACACCTTCGTCGTACCCGATCACCTGGGTGACCAGATCGGGCCGATCGCCGCGCTCGGCGCGCTGACCCAGGCCACCGAACGCATCCGGCTCGGCACCTCGGTGCTCGCCAACGGCTTCCGGCATCCGGTCGTGCTCGCCAAGGATCTGGCCACCATCGACGTGCTGTCCAAGGGCCGCCTCGAGGTCGGCCTCGGCGCGGGCTGGAAACAGGACGAGTACCAGGCCGCCGGGCTGACCTACGATTCGCCGGGAATCCGGCTGGCGAAGCTGGACGAGGCGCTGACCATCCTCGACGTGCTGCTGCGCGGCCAGGAGTGCACCTTCGAGGGCAAGTACTACCAGGTGCACGGCATCAAGGGCACGCCGCGCCCGCGCCAGGGTCCACGCCCGCCGATCTGTACCGGCGGCGGCGGCCCGAAGATGCTGCGGCTGGCGGCCAAGCACGCCGATATCATCTCGGTCGTGCCCGTCACCACCAAGACCGGCAAGGGTCTGCTGTCCGGCATCACCCTCGAGAAGACCATCGAGAAGGTCGAACTCATCAAGGAGGCGGCGGGCGATCGCTTCGCCGATATCGAACTCAACTGGGCGATCACGGCCATCGTCATCACCGATGATCGTGAGAAGACCGCCGAGATGGCGCTGTCGGCGCTCGACCGCGGTCTGCACCCTGATCTCGAGGTCGATGTGAAGCTCTCCGTCGAGGACATCCTCGCCTCGCCGTACGTGGCGATCGGGACATTCGAGGAGATCGCCGACCAGCTCCGACGTGTGCGCCAACTCACCTCGATGTCGTATGTCGGGGTATTTCCCACCCAGATGGATGCTTTCGCGCCGGTTATCCCCATGCTGCGAGATGAGTGAGCCACTCTTCTCTGTAACATAACTCTGGTTTGAGTACATCTAGCCGATAGCGGTCACCGCGCAGACCGCACGAAAATCTGCAGGTTGGCTCTCCCTACATTTAGAGCACCCGCGGGCGAAAGCGAGTCGGGGCCTCACAGGTAACAGCGGCGATCACGCCGTATTGCTGCGTGTGCCTCGGAGGAGAAGGAATGGACGAGACTTTCGACGACTACCTGGACGAAACCGGGAACATCCGTATTCCCGAGGATCACACCCTGGTCGATCACGTCGAGAAGCACACCAGAAATGACGCGAACACGCTGGCGTATCGCTACATCGACTATTCGCGGGAACGCGACGGTGAGGTACAGGAGCTGACGTGGCGGGAGTTCGGGGTTCGGCTGCGCGCGGTGGCCGCTCGTCTGCAGCAGGTGACCAAGCGGGGCGACCGGGTCGCGATCCTGGCCCCGCAGGGCCTCGACTACGTGATCTCCTTCTTCGCCGCGATCTACGCCGGCTGCATCTCGGTGCCGCTTTTCGATCCGGATGAGCCGGGGCATACCGATCGGCTGCACGCCGTCCTCGGTGACTGCACGCCATCGGCGATCCTCACCGCGAGCACGTCGGCGGCGGGGGTGCGCCAGTTCTTCCGTGCGTTGCCCGCCGCGCAGCGCCCGCGCATCATCGCCGTCGACGCGATCCCGGACAGCGTCGGGGAGACCTGGGTTCGCCCGGATATCAAGATCGACGACATCGCCTACCTGCAGTACACCTCGGGTTCGACCCGGGTGCCCGCCGGTGTCGAGATCACCCACCGCGCGGTCGCGACCAACCTGCTGCAGATGGTCGAGGCGATCAACCTCGACTGGAATTCGCGCGGCGTGACCTGGCTGCCGTTGTTCCACGACATGGGCCTGCTCACGGTGATCCTGCCCGCGGTCGGCGGCAAGTACATCACCATCATGTCGCCCAGTGCCTTCGTCCGGCGTCCCTACCGCTGGATCAAGGAATTGGCGGCTGTCTCCGACGGCGCGGGCACCTTCGCCGCCGCGCCGAACTTCGCCTTCGAACACGCCGCGGCCCGCGGTCTGCCGAAGAACGGCGAGACGCTGGATCTGTCGAACGTCATCGGCCTGATCAACGGCAGTGAACCGGTCACCACCTCCTCGATGAAGAAATTCAACGAGGCGTTCGCGCCCTACGGCCTGCCGAAGACCGCGATCAAGCCCTGCTACGGCATGGCCGAGGCGACGCTGTTCGTCTCCGCGACCAAGGCCGAGGACGAGGCCAAGGTCGTCTACGTCGACCGCAACGAACTCAACGCCGGTCGGATGGTGAAGGTCGATCAGGGCGCGCCGAATTCGATCGCCCAGGTTTCCTGCGGCTATATCGCGCTGTCGCAGTGGGCCGTGATCGTGGATCCGGAGACGGTGGAAGCCGACGGCGGCCACGAACTGCCCGACGGCCGGGTCGGCGAGATCTGGCTGCACGGCAACAACATGGGCATCGGGTACTGGGGTCGTGAGGAAGAGACCACCAAGACCTTCCGCAACAAGATCAGCCAGCGGGTCGCCGAAGGCAGCCACGCCGAGGGCACCGAGTCCGACGCGAACTGGATGCGCACCGGCGATTACGGCGTGTACTTCGAAGGCGAGCTCTATATCACCGGCCGCGTGAAGGATCTGGTGATCGTGGACGGCCGCAACCACTACCCGCAGGATCTGGAGTTCTCCGCACAGGAGGCGAGCACCGCGCTGCGCCCCGGTTTCGTCGCGGCGTTCTCGGTGCCCGCGAATCAGCTGCCCGGCGAGGTTTTCGAACAGGGCAGTCATTCCGGCCTGAAATTCGATGTCGACGACGCTTCCGAGCAGTTGGTCATCGTGGGTGAACGCGGACCTGGCGCGGGTAAGGCCGATCCACTGCCGATCGCCGACGCGGTACGCGCGGCGGTATCGCAACGGCACGGTGTGACCGTGCGCGATGTGCTGCTGGTTCCCGCGGGTTCGATTCCGCGTACCTCCAGCGGCAAGATCGCGCGGCGGGCCTGCAAGACCGCATATCTGGAGGGAACGCTGCGGGGTGGTTACACCCAGCAGGCTTTCCCCGATGCACCGGAAGAGTAGCCACTCGCGATTGCTCGATATCGCTCGACCAGACACCGAGCGTCAATTTGGCGGCGCGCCCGGTACGCAGACAGGTAGCTTGAGGAATTGATGGCTGACAACGAGGGCACCACACCGACGACCGATCCCGCCGAATCGGAGGACGCTGTCGTTTCCTCCGAGCTCGCGGCCTCCGATGCCGCGCCGAAAGGCGCGGCGATCACCGATATGTCGGTGACGGAATTGCGAGAGTGGTTGCGGCGCTGGGTTGCCGATGCGACCGGTCAGGCGATCGAGCAGATCACCGTCGACCGGCCGATGGAGGAATTCGGGCTCGCCTCGCGCGATGCCCTCGCCCTCGGCGGTGATATCGAGGAATTGACCGGCGTCGTCCTCACGGCGACGGTCGTCTACCAGCATCCGACCATCGCCTCGCTGGCCGAGCGGATCATCAACGGCGAGCCGGAGGTGCGGGAGGAGTCCGGCGACGACGCCTTCTACGCCGGGTACACCCCCGGCGCGGCCCACGACATCGCGATCGTGGGCCTGTCGACCCGGCTGCCCGGCGCGGGCGACACCCCCGAGTCGACCTGGGAATTCCTGATCGGCGGCGGCGACGGGATTCGCGAACGGCCGGAGGGGCGCTGGGAGGAATTCACCAGCGACCCGGCGGTGGCGCAGGCCGTGGCCGAGGGCAACACCCTCGGCGGCTACCTTGACCAGGAGGTGGTCAAGGGTTTCGACGCGGAATTCTTCGCCATGTCGCCGATCGAGGTCGAGCGGGTCGATCCGCAGCAGCGCCTCATGATGGAACTCACCTGGGAGGCTTTGGAGCACGCCAGAATTCCCGCGAGCGAGCTGCGCGGTGAATCGGTCGGCATCTTCATCGGTTCCTCCAGCAACGATTTCCAACTGCTCGCCGCCCTCGGACTCGGCGACCCCGATCCGTCGGTGCCCGCCTCCGCCGAGGCGTACGCGATCATGGGCAGCGTCTCCAGCATCATCCCGAACCGGGTGTCCTACTTCTACGATTTCCGCGGCCCGTCGGTGGCGGTCGACACGGCCTGCTCGTCGAGCCTGGTCGCGGTGCATCAGGCCGTACGCGCACTGCGCGACGGCGACGCCGATCTGGCGCTGGCGGGCGGCGTGAACATGCTCCTGGCGCCGCTGGCGACGCTCGGTTTCGACAAGAACGGCGGTGTCGCGAAGAACGGACGCATCAAGGCGTTCTCTTCCGATGCCGACGGCATGGTGCGTTCCGAGGGCGGAGGTCTCGTTGTACTCAAGCGCCTCGCCGACGCCGAACGCGACGGCGACCGGATTCTCGCGGTGATCAAGGGTTCCGCGGTGAACAACGACGGCAGGTCCAACGGACTGCTCGCCCCGAATCCGGACGCCCAGGCCGACGTGCTGCGCCGCGCCTACCGCGACGCGGGGATCAAACCGTCCTCGGTGGACTACATCGAGGCGCACGGAACCGGAACCCTGATCGGCGATCCGATCGAGGCGGACGCGCTCGGCCGCGTCGTCGGTCGCGGTCGCGACGAGGACAAGCCCGCGCTGCTCGGTTCGGCCAAGACCAATTTCGGTCATCTGGAATCCGGTGCGGGCGCGGCCGGTCTCGCCAAGGTGATCATGGCGTTCCAGCACAATGTGCTGCCCGCGACTATGAATTTCGCGGGCCCCAACCCCTACATCCCGTTCGAGCAGGCGCATCTGAAGGTGGTCGAGGCCCCGACCGAATTCCCGCGCTACAGCGGCACCGCGACTGTCGGCATCTCCGGTTTCGGCTTCGGCGGCACCAACGCGCACGTCGTGCTCCAGGAATATGTGCCGGCCGCTACCACGCAGGCCGCGCCGCTCGCCGAGGACCTCGACAACGAGACCACCGACGTGATCGCCGAGGCGGTCGAGATCGTCGCCGAAAGCTCCGCGGACGACGCTACCGAAACCGAGTGGTCGCGGGATCGGTCCGAGCCGCTGCCGGTGATCCTGGCCGTCTCCGGGTACCTGCCCTCACGCCGCCGCCGTGCCGCCGCCGAACTCGCCGATTGGCTCGAGTCCGACGCGGGCCGCGATGTGCCGCTGGAGGATGTGGCGCGATCGCTGGCCAAGCGCAGCCATTGGCGTTCGCGCGGTGTGGTGCTCGCCAAGACGCACGAGGAGGCCGTCGCCGGTCTGCGTGCCATCGCCGCGGGTAAACCGGGTACCGGCGTATTCACCGCGGACGCCCCGGCCGTGCAGGCGCCGATCTGGGTGCTGGCCGGTTTCGGCGCGCAGCACCGCAAGATGGGTAAACAGCTCTACCGGGAGAATTCGATCTTCCGCCGGGCCGTCGACGAGGTCGACGAACTGGTGCAGGACGAGGCGGGGTATTCGATCCGCGAGATGATCTTGGACGACGAACAGGACTACAACGTCGGCACCTCGCAGGTCGGCATCTTCACCATCCAGGTCGGTCTGGCCGCGGTACTGCGCGCCCACGGTGCGGAACCCGATGCGGTGGTGGGGCATTCGATGGGCGAGGTGGCCGGTGCGTATATCGCCGGTGGTCTCACCCTCGAGGATGCGGTGCGTGTCATCTGCGCCCGTTCGCGCCTGATGGGCGAGGGCGAGGCGATGATCTCCGACGCCGACGTGCGCAATATGGCGCTGGTCGAACTCGGTGTCGCCGATGTCGAGAAGCTGCTGCCGGACTACCCGGATGTCGAGATGGCCGTTTTCGCGGCGCCGACGAATACCGTGATCGGCGGCCCGCAGGATCAGGTCGCGGCGATCGTCGCGCAGGTCGAGGCGGCGGGCAAATTCGCCAGGGTGCTGCAGACCAGGGGCGCGGGACACACCTCGCAGATGGACCCGTTGCTCGGCGAATTGGCCGCTGAGCTCGCCGGAATCGAGCCGACGAAGCTGAAGACCGGTCTGTACTCGACGGTGCACAAGGAAGAGTTCTACCGTTCCGGACACGACCCGATCCACGACGAGGACTACTGGGTCAAGAACATGCGCCACGCGGTGTACTTCACCAACGCGGTGAAACTCGCGGTGGATTCCGGGCACACCACCTTCCTCGAGCTCGCCCCGAATTCGGTGGCGCTGATGCAGGTGCTCGGCACCACCTTCGCCGCCGGGGTGCACGACGCCCAGCTGATCCCGACGCTCAAGCGCAAAGAGGACGAGTCGGCCGGTGTGATCGGCGCGCTGGCCCAGCTGTACGTGCACGGGCACCGGGTCGATCTGAGTTCGCTACTGCCCGAGGGCGAGTACGCGGACGTCCCGCGTACTGTCTTCCTGCGCAAGCAGTTCTGGCCCAAGGTGCGGTTGAATTCCGGCGGCGGCAATGCCAAGAAGCCGGGTGCGCATGTCTCGCTGCCCGACGGACGCCACGTCTGGGAGGTGCAGGCGGGGGCCGTCACCGATCTGTCCGACTTGGCGAAATCGGCTGCGGCGCAGGTACTCGGCGAGGTTTCGCTCGGTATTTCGGTACCCCACGCGGCGGCACCCGCGACCGGAACCCTGACCACCACGTTGACGCCGTATCCGGGCGGCGGCGCGGTCCAGGTGCACGCCAAGGAAGGTTCGTCGTTCCGGCTGCTGTTCGAGGGCACCGTCGCCTCCGGGGCCCCGCTGCCGGAAATCACGGTAGCCCAGCCGGTTCCGGCCGAGGCAGTCACGACCGCGAGCACCGAGGTCGCCGAAATCGCCGGGGCTGTCGAGAACTTCGGTGATCGCTGGGATCCGAACGGTTCCCAGACCATCGAGGAGCGGCTGGCGCTGATCGTCGCCGAATCGATGGGGTATGCCGTCGAGGATCTTCCGATGGAGATCCCGCTGATGGAACTCGGCCTCGATTCGCTGATGGCCATGCGCATCAAGAATCGCGTCGAATACGAATTCGACATCCCGCAGTTGCAGATGCAGGCCGTACGCGACGCCAACCTCAGCGAGGTCGGCAAGGTGCTGCGCTATGCCATCGAGCATCGCGACGAGGTGCGCGAGATCGCCGAGAAGCAGGCCGCGGGCGAGGATATCGCGGTCGACGGCGGTTTCGTCGCCGCCGCCCGTGCCGCGCTGGCCGCCGGTGAGGATCCGTCCGCGCTGGCGAAAGCCGCCGCCGAAACCGGTGTGCCACTGGCTGCCGAGAACACTTCGGTGGCAGCCGAGGCCGAAGTTGTTGTCGCCGAGGCGGAAGCGAAGGCCGGGATCTCGGAGACCGACGCACCGACTTCGTCCGAACAGCTCGCCGCCGCGCAGGACGCGGCGATCGAACGGGCGCTCGACGTTCAGGACACCACTGCCGTCGGCGCGGCCGAGGCGATTGTCGCCCAAGCCGATTCGGCTCCTGCCGCGATCTTCGGCGGCGCACCCGCCGTCGAGGATGACGACGTACCCCCGCGCGACGCCGCCGAGCGGTTGGTCTTCGGCACCTGGGCGAACGTGACAGGTAAGTCGGCGGGCGGCATCTTCAACACCCTCCCGATCCTCGAGGAGGAGATCGCGGAGAAGTTGGCGCAGCGGCTCACCGAGCGGGTGAAGGCCGAGGTCACCGTCGACGACGTGCTCGACTGCGAGACCATCGAGCAGTTGGCCGATATCGTGCGCGATCTGCAGAACAGCGGTGCCGACGTCGACGGGTTCGTGCGTCCGTTGCGGGCGCGCATCGATGGCTCGAACGCGGTGCCGGTCTTCGTATTCCACCCCTCGGGCGGCAATACGCTGGTCTACGAACCGCTGTTGCGGCGACTGCCGAACGACACCCCGATGTACGGCTTCGAACGCGTCGAGGGCGATATCGAGTCGCGGGCGCGTCAGTACCTGCCCGAATTACGCAAGATCCAGGGCAACGGGCCGTACGTGCTCTACGGCTGGTCGCTCGGCGCGGTATTCGCTCTGCAGGTCGCGCAGCTGCTGCGGGCAGAGGGCGCCGAAGTGAGCGTCGTCGGACTCATCGACCTGGCCATCCCGACCGAGGGCGAGGACAACAGCCCCGAAGAGCGGGTGCGCCGCATCGAGCGCTACCAGGTCTTCGCGAAGAAGACCTACGGCGTGCAGGGCGAACTCGATCGCGAACAGTTGGAGGAACTCGCGGCGGCCTCCGACGAAGAGCAATTCCAGATGATCAGCGATCTGATCAAGATCAGCGGCACCAAGATCCCCGGCGGTGTGCTCGAACACCAGCGCACCTCGTGGATCGAGAGCAGGCATCTCGCCAAGACCACGCCGTCGCATTACGACGGCCACGTGGTGCTCTACCTGGCTGATCGCTATCACGACGGCATGATCGAACTCGAGCCCCGCTTCGCCGAGCGCAAACCGAACGGCGGGTGGGACGAGTACCTGCCGAATCTCGAGGTCATTCATATAGCAGGCGATCACCTGCAGATTGTCGACGAGCCGCGCATCGGGAAGATCGGCGCCGACCTCACCGCGAAGCTCGTGGCAATCGAGGCGAAAGGCGCCAAGTGAGCACTACTGCCGAGAAGCTCGCCGATCTGCGTGAACGCCTCGAACTGGCGCAGGAACCGGCGGGGGCAGCGGGGGTGTCGAAGCGGGCGAAGAAGGGCATCACCAGCGCCCGCGACCGGATCAATATGCTGCTCGATCCCGGCACCTTCGTCGAAGTCGGTGCGCTGGTGCGTAAACCCGGTGATCCGTCCGCGCTCTACGGCGACGGCGTGGTCACCGGGCACGGGCTGGTCGAAGGTCGCCCGGTGGCGGTGTTCTCCCACGATCAGACCGTCTACGCCGGATCGGTCGGCGAGATGTTCGGCCGCAAGGTCGCCTACATCATGGAGTACGCCGCGAAGGTCGGCTGCCCGGTCGTCGGCATCAACGATTCCGGCGGCGCGCGGGTGCAGGAGGCGGTGACCTCGCTGGCCTGGTACGCCGAGCTGGGACGGCGCCAGGAACCGCTATCGGGGATGGTGCCGCAGATTTCGATGATTCTCGGCAAATGCGCGGGCGGCGCGGTGTACGCCCCGATCAACACCGATGTGGTGGTCGCGACCGAAGACGCGTACATGTTCGTCACCGGCCCCAAGGTGATTCGCGAGGTCACCGGCGAGGACGTCAGCCTGGAGGAACTCGGCGGCGCGCAGAGCCAGGCCGAGTACGGCAATATCCACCACGTCGCCAAGGACGAGATCGCGGCCTTCGAATGGGTGCGCCACTACCTCGGCTTTCTGCCGACCAGCTGCCAGGAACTGCCGCCGATAGTGAATCCGGGTATGGAACCGGAGATCACCGAATCCGATCTCGAACTGAATTCGATTGTGCCCGACTCGGATAACGCGGGCTACGACATGCACGACATCCTGCTCCGCATCTTCGATGACGGCGATTTCCACGAGGTCGGCGCGGCGGCGGGACGCAATATCGTCACCGGATTCGCCAGGGTCGACGGACGCAGCGTCGGCGTGGTGGCGAATCAGCCGATGGTGTACGCGGGTGCGCTCGACGCGCGCGCGTCCGATAAGGCCGCGCATTTCGTTCGCCTGTGCGACGCCTTCGAGATCCCGCTGGTGTTCGTGGTGGACACGCCCGGCTTCCTGCCCGGTGTCGAACAGGAGAAGATCGGCGTCATCAAACGCGGCGGCCGGTTCCTGTTCTCCTTCCTGGAGGCGTCGGTACCGAAGGTGACCGTGGTGATTCGCAAATCCTATGGCGGCGGCTACGCGGTCATGGGGTCCAAGCAGCTCGGCGCCGATGTGAATCTGGCCTGGCCGACCGCCCGCATCGCGGTGATGGGCGCGGAGAGCGCCGTCAGCCTGATCGGCGGCAAACAAATCGCGGCGGCCCCGGAAGAAGAGCGGGCGGCGGTCCGCAAACAGATGATCGACTTCTACAACGCGACCGTGGCGACGCCGTGGGTGGCGGCCGAACGCGGTTATATCGACGCCGTCATCGAGCCGTCGTCGACCCGTCTCGAGCTGCGGAAGGCGCTGCATCTGCTGCGGGACAAGAAGTTGTCGCGCAACCCCCGCAAACATCACCTGCTGCCACTCTGAGCGCGATCACGGCGACGGTCTCCCGATACCGGAATCGGGCCGCGACCCCGTGGGTAACGGCCCGATTCGTGTCCGAGAACGGGGTGGTCAGCCGATGCTGGCGGATTCGATGATGACGTCGTCGCGCGGAACATCCTGGTGCATACCCGCCGAACCGGTGCTCACGGCGGTGATCTTGTCCACCACCTCGGTGCCCTCGGTGACCTTGCCGAAGACGGCGTAACCCCAGCCGGACGGGGTGGGCGCCGAGTGGTTCAGGAAGTCGTTGTCGGAGACATTGATGAAGAACTGCGCGGTAGCCGAGTGCGGATCATTGGTCCTGGCCATGGCGACGGTGTACTTGTCGTTCTTGAGACCGTTGTTCGCTTCGTTCTGGATCGGGGCCTTGGTGCCCTTCTGGCGCATACCGGGCTCGAAGCCGCCGCCCTGGACCATGAAGCCCGGGATGACGCGGTGGAAGATGGTGCCGTTGTAGTGGCCGGCATTCACGTAGTTCACGAAGTTCTGCACCGAGTTCGGCGCTTTGTCGTCGTCCAGTTCCAGGACGATCGGACCGTAATTCGTCACGAGATTCACCTTGGTCATACCTCTACCTTTCCATGGCTCCGGGTACGGGTCAGCAATCTCCCCGCCTCTTCGCGACTTTTCGCCGGTAGTGGTCGATTCGACAGTGCCGCATCCGCCGGGCGACGACACGCGGGTCGGGTAATCGGCGTCCGGGGTGGGCCGCGCCGATATCGGCGGACGAGCTTTGCCGGTTCGTGCCTACAGACCACGACGGAGACCACGGCTGCCGCTAGCATTGCCAACCGTGCCCGACGCCGCAACAGCTGTCCTTACGAAGCCGACCCCCGCCCCGGCGGTCGCATCCCGCGATTTCCGGACCGCGCGCATCATCGCGCTGGTCACCGGATTGATAGGTGCGTTGTTGGCGCTGGCGACGCCGTTCCTGCCGGTCACGCAGACCACGGCGGTGCTGAACTGGCCGCAGGGCGGCACCCTCGGCAATGTGCAGGCGCCGCTGATGTCGCAGGTGCCGATAAAGCTGCGGGCCACCATTCCGTGTAGCGCGGTCGCGGCGTTGCCCCCGCAGGGCGGCATGCTGCTGGCCACCGCGCCGCCGCAGGGCGATCGGGCGGCGCTGGAGGCGATGTTCGTGCGCGTGTCGGAGACCTCGGTGGATGTGGTCGACCGCAACGCGGTGGTCACCTCGGCCGATCGCGCCGCGATGGGGCAGTGCTCCAGCATCGTCATCACCTCGGACAACGAGCGCACCGCCGCGGAATTCACCGGAATGACCAAGACCGTGGAGCGACCGGTCCAGGGCGCGGCTCCCGGTGCCAAGGAAACCGTTGTGGTGCCCGTCGAGGGACAACTGCTGGGTGATCTGCGACCCCAGGTCGTCGGCGTCTTCTCCGATCTGGAGGGCGCGGCGCCCGCCGGGCTGTCCTACACGATGACCGTCGACACGCGTTTCAGCTCGGGCCCGACCCTGATCAAGTTGATCGCGATGATCGCGGCGGTGCTGTGCACGCTGATCGCGCTGGCGGCGCTGGCCAGGCTCGACGGCAGCGACGGCCGCGGCCATCGCCGGTTCCTGCCCGCCAAGTGGCTGAAGCCGACCTGGGCGGACGGCGCGGTGGTCGGCACCCTGCTGCTGTGGCATTTCGTCGGCGCCAACACCTCCGACGACGGCTACATCCTGAGCATGGTCAGGGTGGCGCCGCACGCGGGCTATATGGCCAACTACTTCCGCTGGTACGGCGTCCCCGAGGCGCCCTTCGGCTGGTACTACTACGTGATCCAGGTCTTCTCGGAGATCTCCACCGCCAGCCCGTGGGTGCGACTGCCCGCGCTCGCCTGCGCCATCCTGTGCTGGATGGTGATCAGCCGCGAGGTGGTGCCGCGCCTCGGTCGCGGGGTGCGCAACAGCCGGGTGGCGCTGTGGACCGGCGGACTGGTGTTCCTCGCCTTCTGGCTGCCCTTCGACAACGGTCTGCGCTCGGAGCCCATTGTCGCGCTGGGCGCGCTGCTGACCTGGGTTTCGATCGAGCGGGCCATCGCCACCGGGCGTCTGCTGCCTGCCGCCGCCGCGGTACTGATCGCCGCGTTCACCCTGGCGGCGGCGCCGACCGGCCTGATGTGCGTGGCGGCGTTGCTCGCCGGTATCCGACCGCTGGTCAAGATCGTGGTCCGCAGACATCGCGAGCACGGCACCCTGCCGCTGCTCGCGCCGATCGCGGCGGCCGGTCTACTCGTGTTGACCGTGGTCTACAGCGACCAGACATTCGCCGGAATCCAGGAGGCCAACCGGGTCCGCCAGGTCACGGGGCCGAACCTGGCGTGGTACGAGGATTACCTGCGCTACTACTACCTGTTCGTGGAGACGGTGGACGGTTCGCTGTCGCGCCGCTTCGCCTTCCTGACGATGCTGCTGTCCTTGTTCACCACCATGCTGGTGCTGCTGCGGCGCAGGCAGGTGCCCGGTATCGCGAGCGGGCCGACCTGGCGTCTGATGGGCGTCGTCCTCGGAACCGTCTTCTTCATGATGTTCAACCCGACCAAATGGACCCATCATTTCGGCGCGTACGCGGGTATCGCGGGGTCGCTGGCCGCGGTCACGGCGGTCGCGGTGTCGGCCTCGGCGCTGCGGGCGCGCAAGAACCGGGCCATATTCCTGGCGGGCCTGCTGTTCGTCCTGGCGATCTCGTTCTCCGGCATCAACGGGTACTGGTATGTCTCCAGCTTCGGGGTGCCGTGGTTCGACAAGCGGGTCTCGTTGAGCGGGTTCCAGTCGAATACCGTCATGCTCGTGCTGTTCGGGGCCGCGCTCGCGCTGGTCGGCTGGCTCACCCTGCGCGAGCAATACATTCCGCCGGAGGCTTCGCCGAAGTCGGCGCGCGGCAAGCGGATTCGCAAATTCGCCGCGATTCCGCTGACCGTCGTCGCCGCCCTGATGGTGGCGCTAGAGGTGTTGTCGCTGGTGAAGGGTGCCGCGGCACAATATCCGGCGTACTCGCTCGCGCGATCGAATTTCGACGCGCTCGGCGGTGACGCCTGCGGTCTGGCCAGTGACGTCCTGGTCGAACCCGACCCGAACGGCGGCCGGTTGCAGCCCATCATCGATCCGGCCGAGCCGCCGACGAACGGGGATCCGCTCGGCGGTGTCGGCCCGGTCGGTTTCGACGCCAACGGCGTGCCGGACGATCTGTCCGCCGACACCGTCGAGGTGAAGCCGGGTACCGGCAATACCTCCACCCAGTCGGTCGGCGCGGCTTTCGCCGAGGGTGAGAGCGCGGGCACCGGTGGCGGTCAGGGCGCGCAGGGCGTCAACGGCAGCACCGCGGCCCTGCCCTTCGGACTCGATCCGGCGACCACCCCGGTCATGGGCAGCTACCAGAACGGTGTGCAGCAGCCCGCGCGCCTGACGTCGAGCTGGTATGAGCTCGCGCCGCGTTCGCAGAACAAGCCGCTGGTCGTCATCTCCGCGGCCGGTCGCATCCTGTCCTTCGACGACACGGGCGCGATGAAGTACGGCCAGTCGCTGACCGTCGACTACGGCAAGCGGCTGCCCGACGGCAGCGTCGAACAACTCGGCACCTATCTGCCGCGCGATATCGGCCCGTTCCCGTCCTGGCGCAACCTGCGGATTCCGCTGGACGAGATCGCGCCGGAGGCGAACGCGGTGCGGATCGTCGCGAACGATCCGATTCTGATCGGCGATCAGTGGCTGGCGTTCACCCCGCCCCGGATGCCGACGCTGACCTCGCTCAACGATTACATCGGCACCGAACAGCCGGTGCTGCTGGACTGGGCTGTCGGACTGCAGTTCCCGTGCCAGCGGCCGTTCGATCATGAGAACGGCGTCGCCGAGGTGCCCGGTTACCGCATTCTGCCGGACCGCCCGCTCGCGATCAGCTCCACCAATACCTGGCAGGCCGAGGAATTCGGCGGACCGCTCGGGTTCACCCAGATGCTGGCGCGATCCATCACCGTGCCGACCTATATGCGCGACGATTACGCCCGGGACTGGGGTTCGCTGGAGCGCTACGAACAGTACGACCGCGACGCGACCCCGGCCGAGCTGGAGACCGGTACCGAGACCCGTTCGGGTCTGTGGTCGCCGGGCCCGCTGCGAGTGTTCTAGCCGGGACAGTCGGAGGGCCGTAGCGTCGATGACGCTACGGCCCTGTTTGTCTGTCTATCCGCGGATCGAAGGCTTGTTGGGGGATCGTAGGGACCGGGAGCGCCCGGCGTCGCGGGGCTGGGCCGGGACGCCTGCGCTCAGACCTTCATGCGCCTGCCGAGTTCGCGGCGCAACACCTCCTGGGAAGGCAGTCGACCGAGCACTCGTAAGACCGCCGGGCGTAACTCGCGCTGTTCGTCGTCTGTGAGCAGATCGACGAGATCGCGCAGATCCATGTCATCGAAGGCTCCTGTCATACCCACAACAGTACGTTCTCAAACCGCGCTGTGCCTGGCAATCCGCTCATCGGTTACTGAGGCGTCATCCAGCGGAAACCAGTGTCCTATCAGGAGATTTGGGGAAATCTCACGGTAACGCGAAGGGGTGTCGTGCAGACCGCTCGGTCTGCACGACACCCCTTTCGCGGGCCTGCTGTTGTGATGATTCTTACCTGATCCGGATCGGATCCTGCCGGGACACGCCGCTCTGATTCACGACGGTGGTATCGATGGTCGCGGGGCCGGCGGTCGGATCGTAGGGCGTGAACTGTTCGAGCGAACCCCAGTCGCGCGACCAGTCGTGATCGAGGTAGGTGGGGATGGTTTCGGAGGAAAGCAGCAGACCGGTCCACCCGAGCGGGCCGCCGCCGATATCGTCCTGCCAGGCATTGGACGCGTCGGAGCCGACCCGGTCCGGCAGAATGCGCCACCTGGGCGCCTCGGCGACGCCGTCGTGGTGGTCGAACGGTCGCTGGCACGGGAACGCGAGACCGACGTGCCAGTCCAGCAGCACCGGATCCTGCGACCCGACAACCGAATTCAGCGTCTCGAGGCGCGGCAGCCGGGGCGGGGTGACGGCCAGCCACTGTTTCGGGGTGATGTCGTTGTCGACCGCGACGAGGCGTACCGCGTTCACCTCGGGCGGCAACTGGTCCAGCGGCACCCGCAGATTGCGCCAGGACGGCGCCGGTCCGATATCGAGCGGGTCCACCGAGCCGAGGGTGCGGACCTCGCCGTTCTCGCCGCGCACACCGTACTCCAGGTGCAATTCCTGACCGTAGGTGAGCACGCCGTCGGCGTCGACGGAGCGGATCCTGCCCGCCGCGGTGACGACGAGAACCCGGTAGGCCGGGTCGTGGCGCATGCTGTCGGTCAGATCCAGCCGGTACCACTGTGATTCGAGCGCGGCCTGCTGCTGGTCGCCGTCCCGGTAGCTGCCCATGACCGGGGTGCGCGCCGGATCGAGACCGAACGGCAGCGCGACGGTGCTTCCGTTGATCCCCGTTCGTTCGCTGGTGCCGCCGCCGGTTCCCGCGCCGGTGGTGTTGGTCGTCTTGTTGGCGGAATCCTTATCTATGGAATTCGCTCCGCCGGAGACGGTTTCCTCCGCGTCGGCGGTGAGATCGCGCGCGACACCGTCGGGGGTGAAACCCTTCGACTTCGCCGAAAGACCGTCCGCGGGCGCACCGTCGAAGGGGAACAGCAGCGAATTCGCGGTATCGGTCTCCACCAGTACCTCGTCGGCGAGAGCGCACGAATTACCGCCGAACGCTTCGACATTCGATTTCGCGATGGAATACGCCGGGTATTGGGTGAGGGCCGCCTTGGCCAAGGAGGCCACCTCGAACAGCACGAGCAGCGCCGCCGCGATGGTCAACGGCGCGGAGGCGAATCGCTCGAAACGACCGGGGGCCGATGGCTTTCGGTACGGCTCGCGGTAGTGCAGCCACACCGCCCACACCAGCGCGAGTCCACTCAGGCCGAGGAAGAGCGTGGAAAGGCCCTTCCCCGCGATCAGCGGCGCCTTATCCCACCACGGCACACCATAACTGGAGACATACCACCAACCGTTGGAACCGGTGAAGGTGATCGCCAGCAGGAACAGCACCGCCGCGGCGAACAGCGCCCGGTTCCGCGGCGCGCGAATACCGCTGCTGCCGACCGCGACAGCGGCCAGCGCCGCGAGCGAACCCGCGAGTCCCGCGTAGACGCCGAAGTGATGGGTCCATTTGGTCGGGGTGAACATCATCAGCAGCAGCGACGCGAACACGATGCCGAGAATCCGCACCGAAGGCCCACGTGAAGTACCGGGGATGCGGCCCTTGCGCAACACCTGCAACACGCAGACCAGCAGGCACAGCAGCATGACCAGGACGCCGAAGCGCCGCGCCAGCGAACCGTCGGGGGACAGCATCAGCAGCGAATCCCAGCGGGTCCGTTCATCGAACCAGGCCACATTGGGGCCGACGACGGTACGAACGCGGGTGGCCTCCATGACGGTGGCGAGTGTCTGATCGGCGAAGACCACGATCAGCACCAGGGTGCCCGCGGCGAGTCCCGGCGCGATCAGCGCCGCGTACCGGAACAGCAGCGAGGCGCGCGACGACGCGGTCGCGGGGGTACGTCGCGTATCGCCCGCGCTGTCGTCGGTGGCGTTCGAGGCGTGCTCGTCCGCCGCGATCCGGCGGGGCAACGCCCCCTGCGCCCGCTTGACGATGATCTGCAGAACCGGCCGCGATCCCGCGATAAGGGCGGCGATGCAGATCAGGCCGGTGGGGCCAGCGGCCAGCGAGAACGCGGCGATGAGCACGCCGATCGCGGCGGGCAGCAGTCGTCCGGTCGCGATCGCGCGTTCGATGGAGCACCAGGTGAGCAGCGCGCCCGCGGCGATCAGCGGCTCGGGACGAAGGCCGTTGTCGTAGGGCAGCCAGAAAGCCAGGAAGACCAGGCCCGCGGTCCACAGCGCCACCTTGTCGCGGCGGACCCGCGCGCCCAGGCGCGGCAGCACCTCCCGGCTGATCACCAGCCAGCACACGACCCCTGCCAACAGCGTGGGCAGCCGCATCCACGGGCTGGCGTCGGAGATCTTCGTCATCGCGGCCAGGACCTCGTAGGACCAGCCGAACGGGGCCTCCGGCACCGCGAACCAGCGGTAGTAGTTGGCCATGTACCCCGAATGTTCCGAAGCCCTGGCCATATTCAGGATGTAGCCGTCATCGGAGGTATTCGCGCCGATGATGTGCCATAGCGCCAGCACGCCGAGCACCGCCCCGTCGACGATGCTGAAACGCCACCAGTGTGCGGGCAGGAAACGCCTGGCCCGACGACCGTCGGAGGTATCGAGCAGGTGCAGTGCGACCAGCGCCACGATGGTGCAGACCGCCGCCGCGATCCGCGCGAGCAATTTCAGCAGCGTCGGCGTCGAGGAGAAGCGCGAATCGATATCGAGGTGTGCGCGCGCGTCGGCGATCTGCGCGGCGTCGAGATCGGTGAAGATTCCGACGACCTGGGGTCGGATATCGCGCGAGAGCGTATTGCGGAACGGACTTCCGTCCTTGCGCCGCACGCCGGTGAACTCGACGGTGGTGACGGCCGCGCTTGAGTCGATGGTGATCGCGGTGCAGCCGCCGATTTCGGCGACCGGGGCCGAGAGCAGCGGAATATCGCGCTGCACGACCGTGAGGGTGCCGTCGGACACCGCGACGACGAGTCCCGTGGTCGTGGCCTGCCCCGAGGCGACGGGAACGGTCGACAGCAGTGTGCGCGCGGGCCCGCCCGATGGCGCACCCGATTCCGGCGATCCGGCTTCGGCGGTCGCGCTCGGCAGCATCGAACACGGCAGCATGGCCGTCAATCGCTGCGGCTCGTAGGACACCAGCGGCGCCGCGACATCGGTGCTGCCACCCGCCTGGGGCCAATCCAGCGTCGCCCGATCCTGCTCGACCGGCAACACGGGGGTCAGCAACGCCAGGACGAATCCGAGAAGCCCGGAAACGAGGGCGATCAAGCGGTAACGGTCAAACGCGGGAGTCGATCGGTCCGGTCGCACGGGGGTTCATGCTAGCCACCGTCCCCGGCCATCCCGGCTGCGAGAGGGTCAGCATGCCGAATTCAGCGCAGCGCGCGGACATCCCACAGCCAGACATCGGCCACCCGGGTGGGGGCGAACCCGAGCAATTCGGTGACGGCCGAGCGCAGGGCGTCCCCGTTCCTCGTGGTGGGAAGGACCAGCACGTCGGCGCGCCAGAAATTCACGTCGGCCAGGGCGTTCGCGCGTTCGTCGGTACCGATCGGCGGCACGAGTCCGGTGTCCTGGGCGCGTACGAGCAGGGCGGTCGTCGGCCGGAATTCCGGGCCGTAGATACCTTTCTTGTTGCCGCTGGTCGGACCGACGAAATAACCGCCCGCGAGCGGGAACGAGAAATCGGCTTCGGCCTGCCAGCGCAGCGGCTGGGCATCGTTCGGGCGTGGGGCGGGCACCATCACCACCGAACCGCCGCTGACGTAATCGCGTACCGTGCCGTCGGCGAAGAACGCCGGGGTGGCGGCCCTGTCGACGACCGGCAGCGGAGTCGGCGTCAGCGGCAGTAGCGCGAGTGCCGTCGCCGCGAACCAGGCAGGTGGTTTCCAGTCCACCGCCGACTCCCGCCACGTGGTCACGGCGCGCTGGGCGGCCAGCGCCAGAATGGCGGCGATGGCGGGTATCGCCGCCATCGTGAGGCGCGTCTCCAGCACCGAATTCACCAGCGGCACCTCCTCGGCCCACTTCCACGGCAATTCGACGCCGGTGGATTGTTTGCCGAGCATCGCCTCCGCGCCGAGCGACAGCACGCCGAAGACGACGATCACCGCCGTCGCGGCGCGCACTACCCGCTCCCGCCACAGCATCGGCACCGTCACGACCAGTAGGAGCAGCAGCGGCCAGCCGAAATAGGCGTTCTGCTCGGTCTCGTTGATAGCCACGTTCTGTCCGGGGGCGAAAAGGCCGCCGAGTGATTCCGAAGGGAACTGCGTGATGGCCTTCAGGTCGTTGCCCATCGGCCCGTGGTCGATGGATCGGTAGCTCTGCGCGCCGAAGAACTGCCACCACAGCGGAATCGCGGTGAGCGCGAACGTGATCAGCGCTGCCACCGCGACGGTCGGGGTGACGGCCCGCAGGGCGCGCAGACCGCTGCGCGGCGCGTGCAGGTAGTAGACGACGGCGAACAGCGTCGAGGCCATCGCGAAGATCAGCAGCGGCTCCTCGCCCAGCGCGATCTGCATCGTCACCAAGGAGGCGAGCAGCAGCGCGTCCAGGAGCCGCACGCTGCGCGTCATCCGGATCAGCAGACCGGCGATGACAGGAAGCAGGCCGAGCGCGACGAAATTCGGATGCGCGTTGGCATGGGAGATCATCGCGGGCGCGAACCCACAGAACAGGCCGCCGATCGCCGCCGCGAACCGGGATTCGACCAGTTCGACGGCGAACAGCCGGTACCAGGCGTAGGCGGTGCAGGTCAGGCCGATGGTGAGGACGAGGACGAAGGTGACGGTCGGCCCGAACAGCAGGGTGACCGGTGCCAGCGGCACCCCCACGCCGAACATGGCGGTATTGGCCATCATGTTCACCCCGGCCGGGAAGTTCTGCAGTGTCGTGCCCAGTGGGTTCTCCAGATGCGCCACCGAATGCGCGGTCACCGCGAAGAACCATTCCCACATGGTCTGGTCCTGCCCGCTCTTGATCAGATAGGACCCGCCGGTATCACGCCACTGCCCGGAGAGCACCAGCACCGCGAGCGCCAGATACGCCGACGCGGCGAACAGATCCGCGCGCGTGACCCGGCCGCGACGGCGGACTCGATCGGGTTCCGGTCGGGTCAGCAGCAGGGTGTCGGCGGGAACCGCCCCCTCGGTCGATCCCTGTCGTTCGACCCGGTCGACGTTCCCTGTGCTCACCGGCAAATTCTCCACAGACTAGACGCTCGAAACAGCCCCCACCCTAGGTCCGCCCGCTGTGAACGGCGATCGAAAGTCTGTGCCCAGGCCCGGCGACTTCCCCTGGGTTATCCAGCTCTCACCGCCAGTAATCACGATGCGGCGCGGATCACGTCCGGCCGGTAGCCCGGCCTATCGACGGACGGTGACCAGCGTGAACGGGCCGATATCGGTGGTGGTGAACGCGGGATCGGCGAACAGTTCCGCCGGGAAGGCGACGGTGTAGCGCTTGACGTTCGGATCGTTCGGGTAGACGTCCTCGGCCAGGCGCAGGGTGTAGGTGTCGCCACTGCGGCGGAACAGGAAGGCGTCGGGGGCCCGCCACGCCGAGTCGGTCAGCGCCTCGCGCAGTTCGGCCGATGAATCCAGTGCGCTCCACGCCTTGATCGTCGCGGCCCTGCCCGCGAAATCCGCGAGCGGATTCGCGTAGTGCGAGGTGAGTGCCTGGAAACCGAAGTAGGGATAGAAGGCGAGGAAGGTGGTGTCGGCGGTGAGCACAACGGTCTCGTCGCGCGGGCGTCCCGTCCGCGCCAGCAGTGCCGCGTCGATCTCGCGGTAATAGGACACGGCCGACGGCGGACGCTTATCGGCTCGTTCGCCGTTGCCGTCGGTGTCGGTGTAGGCGGTGGTGATCTCCGGGGTGAGCACATGCGGTATGTCCTGGACGAACGCGAGCGCGCCGAGCGTGGCGAGTACCGCGACGGCGGGCCGGAACCTGGCGGGTTCGTCGAATGCCCGGTAGACGGCCCGTGCGCCCTCGACGAATCCGAACGCGCCCGCCGCCGCGAGCAGTACCGCCAGGGGCGCTTCCAGCCGGAACGACAGCAGGGTGGTGCCCGCCGCCGCCGCCAGCATCGACAGCAGGGTCCACAGGTAGATCGCCACCACCCCGATGCCGAGTGCCTGCGCCCGCCGCGACGATCCGGCCCGCACGACCAGCCAGACGGTCCCGATCAAGCACAGTCCGCCCAGCAGTGAGAATTCCGCCATCGGCAGCGGTAGTTCCGCGCCCGACTGGGGCAGATAGTGCAGTGCGGTCCCCGATCTCGGTGTCGTGGACGTGAGTTGCTCAGCCAAGTACGGCAGCCACACGATCGCGGCGATCACCCCGGCGATCACGGCGATCGCGACCAGTCGCAGCAGCGGGGGAGCGGCGGCCCGCCAGGCCGGGCCCATCGCGGCGGCCCGCCAGGCCGGGCCCATCTCGGCGGCCCGCCGGGCCGGGCCCATCGCGTCGGGCCGCACCCGTCGCGCGCGCGCCTCCACCCGCCGCTCCCGCACCGCGAGCGCGGCGGCGAACAGCCCCATCAGTCCGACCGCGAACGCGGCGACCAAGAAGTAGAGCGTGTAGAACGTGGCGGCGAGCCCGAGGAACAGCCCGGCACCGATCACCGCGCCCCAGCCCCCGGCGGTGACTACTCGATATCCCTCCGAGGTACCGAGTGTCCTCGACGCCGACCCACCCTCGGCGGGGCGGTGGATCGCGCCCCAGGCCAGGACGAGCGCGGGTGGGAGCAGCAGGACGATCACCGCGCTGTAGGCCTCGGGGGCGGCGAAGGTGATCGCTACGGCGGTGGTGGCCGCGCTCACCGCGACGGCCCAGTCCGCGCGGATCAGTTCCGACCACAGGACCAGCGCGAGAACCGCGGCGACCGCGAGCGAGCCGATCGCGTAGGGCTTGAACGCTTCCCAGCCGTCCATGCCGAGGACATTCGCGACGCGTCCACCCATCCAGAACCATCCGGCCGGGTAGAACGGCGGCACATCCGCGTAGGTCATATCCCGCAGCGCCGCGCTGTCGGTGAGCCGCGTCAGATATTCGGTGCGGAATTCCTGATCGACCGAAACACCGAACAGGTACAGCTTGGTCGCCGCCAACGGCATGCCGAGGGTCACCGTGACGAAGGCCGAAAGCCCGGCCCAGGACAGCGCTTTCGCGAGCCGCTGCCACCGGTGCAGTCGCAGCAGCGTCATGGCCGCGATCAGCGCGGCCACCGAAACCACCTGGCCGACGGTCGTCAGCGCCCTGGTGACGTGGGAGGAGTTGAACGCGGGCCACTGCACCAGCGAGAAGGCCACGAGTCCGACGGCGGCCACCACGACGGCGACCAGCGTGGCGAGCACCGCCTGACCCAGGCCCGCGCCGAGACGCCGGACGAGTACCGAGACTCGTCGCGGCGACGGCGGCGCGGTCTCCGGGTCGGCGTCGCGGGTGGTGGTGACGGTCGTGCTCACCGGCGCACCGCCTCGAATCGGCCTGTGACCCCCACCGCGGCGGGAACCCGGCACGGCGGGTGACCGGTGAGGGTTCGTCCGACTACTCGCATTGCGCCTCCGGTTCGCTGATCGGCTCCGTGACATGGCACCCGGCGATCCGATCGTGCCGGGCGAGACCGCGTGAGCGCAGCCGCAACGATGGTAGCCACCCACCGCGCGCCGATGGCTCACGCGATGGGTTCCTCCGGATACGACCGAGCCGCACCCGGTTCCCGGCCGCGCGGGGCGCGGCGGGACGTGGTGCGGCTCGGGGAAGGGATCAGATGGGGAGTTTGCGGAAGATCGGGCGCGGAATGTGGCGCAGGATCATCATCACGTACCGGAACGCGCCGGGCGCCCAGACGAGTTCCTTACCCTTCTGGGAGGCCGCGACCGCCAGCGCCGCGACCTCTTCCTTGTCGACGGTGAACGGAGCTTCCTTGGCTCCGGTCGCCTTCCAGTGCGCGAGCGTGGTCTTGGTGCGGACCTGTCCGGGCCGGATGACGAGCACGCGCGGACCGGACGGGCGCAGCGCCTCGCCGAGACCGAGGTAGAACCCGTCGAGCCCGGCCTTGGTCGAGCCGTAGACGAAGTTGGAGCGGCGTACCCGCTCGCCCGCCGCCGAGGACATGGCGATGATCCGCCCGTAGCCCTGCGCCTTCATCTTCTCGCCGACAAGCACGCCGACCGACACCGCCGCGGTGTAGTTGATCTCGGCGATCTGCACCGCCTTGCGCTGGTCCTGCCACAGCTCCTCGGCGTCGCCGAGCAGGCCGAAGGCCACGATGGCGACATCGACGTCACCGTTGGCCCATGCCGCGTCGATCACCTTGGGGTGGCTGCCGTTGTCGAGCGCGTCGAAATCGATGACGTCGACCGTGCCCGCGCCCGCGGCCTGCATCTGGGCCACCGCGTCGTCACGCAGCGGATCATTGGGCAGCGCCGCGAGGATGATGCGGGCGGGGCCCTTCTTCAGGTACTCCGCGCAAATCGCCAGACCGATCTCCGAGGTTCCGCCCAGCAGCAGAATGGTCTGCGGGTTACCTACGGCATTGATCACTGAAGCTCCAGCCTTCTCGCCATATCGGACATGAAAACACCTGTGGGATCGACGGTTCGGCGGATCTTGATCCACTCGTCGATCCGGGGGTACATCTTGTGGAAGGTTTCGGCGGTGGTGCGCGAATCCTTGCCGGTGTAGAGCCGTCCGCCGAATTCGAGGACACGGCGGTCGAGCTCGGAGACGAACTCGTTGAGTCCGGCCGAGATCGGGAAGTCGACGCAGATATTCCAGCCCGGCATCGGGAAACTCAACGGCGCTTGGTTACCGGGCCCGAAGAGTTTGAACACGTTGAGGAACGAGTAGAACCCGGACCGCTGGATGTCGACGATGATGCGCTTGAACTCGTCCACCGACTCGGGCGGCACCACGAACTGGTACTGCAGGAAACCATTCGATCCGTAGCCGCGGTTCCACTCGCCGATCATGTCCAGCGGGTGGTAGAAGGCCGTCAGGCTCTGCGGCTTGTCGCGGTAGGTGCCCGACTTGCGGTACCAGAGTTCACCGATGGGGGTGAAGGTGTACTTGTTCGCCAGCCCGTTCGGGAAGACGTCGGGCAGCGACAGGAAGGTCTTGCCGTTGAATCGCAGCGGATCCTTCTGCAATTTCTTCGGCAGCTGATCCAGCTTGGCGAGGTTGCCGCGCGAGATGGCGGCGCGACCGAGTTTGGGTTCGGGACTGATCGCGTCGAACCAGGCGGAGCTGTATTCGTAGCGGTCCTCGGAACCGTCGCTGTGGAAGGCGATGGTGTCGTCCAGCGTCGCGGTGACGTCGCCGTCCGCGATGAAGTACGCGGTTTCGGTCGGTGTCATCTCGATGGTCGCGCGCAGCACGATGCCGGTCAGGCCGCAGCCGCCGATGGTCGCCCAGAACAGTTTGGCGTTCTTGCGCGGTGTCAGGTGTTGCACCGTGCCGTCGGCGGTGAGCAGTTCCATCGAGCGCACGTGGTTGCCGAAGCTGCCCGCGCTGTGGTGGTTCTTGCCGTGGATATCGGAGCCGATGGCGCCGCCGACGGTGACCTGGCGGGTGCCGGGAAGCACGGGAACCCAGAGGCCGAACGGCAGCGCGGCCTTCATGAGCTGATCCAGGTTCACCCCCGCGTCCACGTCGACGATCCGGGTGTCCCGGTCGATCCGGTGGATCTTGTTCAGCGCCGTCATATCGATGACGAGCCCGCCCGCGTTCTGGGCGTTGTCGCCATAGGAGCGGCCGAGTCCGCGCGCGATGACGCCGCGGCGCAGATGGGCGGGCTTGCCATCGTTGTCCTCGGCGACCAGGGCCACGGCCTTGGCGATCACTTCCGGATCGCCGGTCGAGAGGACTTCGGCGGAGGTTGCTGCGGTGCGACCCCATCCGGTCAACGACCTGGTCTGCGTCGGTAGCCCGAGCGCGGGCCCGGCGTCACCGGTCGTCGTGGTGGAGGTCGAAGCTTTCGTGGACATCGGCATAGAGGCTACAGGTATCGCCGCGACAGGCGTCGCGGTCGGCGTACACCCCGGTATGGCGTTGGTCTCCTCCCGTTAAGCTCGACGCCGTGCAAGCCGAACCTCACCGTCCGCTCACGGCCGAAGTCCCGCTGGTCGATGCGCCCGCCGGCGTCAGCGACGCCTCCGAGGGGGGCGCCCGTGGCGATGACCAGGGTTCCCCGGATCGTCGCGTCGATCAGGGTAGCGATGGCAGCGCCTTGATGACTCAGGTCATCCGGTTCGGCGTCACCGGCGGACTGTCGGCGATCGTCGACTACGGGCTGTACATGTTCCTGAAGGTCGTGGTCGGGCTGCCCACCAGCGCGGCCAAGTCGATCAGCTTCGTCGCGGGCACAACCACGGCCTATCTGATCAATCGCCGGTGGACCTTCCAGGCGCCGCCGAGCCGGGCCCGCTTCATCGCGGTGATCGCGCTCTACGCGACCACCTTCGGGGTCCAGGTCGGTATCAACGAGCTGATGGTGAATGCGCTCGGCGACGATCCGGTGCCGCTGACGGTGGCGTTCGTCGTCGCGCAGGGCACCGCCACCGTCATCAACTTCGTCGTGCAGCGGCTGGTCATCTTCAAGATCCGCTGAGGGCGTGGTTCAGCGCACGACCAACTCTTCGGCCGCCCCCTGCCGCCGCGCCTTGGCGCCGAAGTAGTCGCCGCCCTTGGCGCGCGGGTTGTCGGTGCCCCAGTCGCGCTGTTCCCGCCGCACGGGCACCAGGTGCGGAATGTGCTTGCGGCAGTGGATGTAGGCCTCTTCGACGCCGACCACCACCCAGAGTTCGGCGGCGCGGCCCTGCGCGGGCGGCGGCAGGTCGGTGCTGCGGCGCAAGGTGGCGTCTTCGACGATGCGGGCCGAGCCGTTCACGTGGAGTCCGATCAGATCGCGCACGAAATCGATGAGAAGAATTCCGACGTGGGGATTCTCCAGAATATTGCCCATACTGGCCATGACGCCGTTGCCGCGGTACTCGGGATACGCGATCGTGTGTTCATCGATGACGTGCAGAAATCCGGGAAGACCAGCGCGGAAGCTGGTATCGCATTCGCCGTTCCCATCGCTGGTCGCGATGAATGCCATGTCCATCCTGGCGATGAATTCGACCATCGTCGGATTGAGTCGGTCGAGCACTTGATCGGTGTAGAACCGTTCGGCTCTGGCCTGCGTACCGTACCTGTCCTGTAGTTCGTGCTCGCCGTCACTGCCCCGATGCTCATCGGGCATCTGAGCCCCCTTTGGTAGCCGAAATCCGGATGCGCCAGGTTCTTCGCTGAACCCGAGATATGGCCGAAATCTCGTTCATTTTAGGGGAACGCCTCGACCGGCATCGGCGGAATCGCGGCCGAGAATCGGCCGAATATTGCTTTCCTACAGGGTTTTCCGGAGATTTGCCCATTCCGACCGGCCGGAATATTTCGGCCGACCGGACGGGTGGCACCCCGGCGCGAGAATTCTCAGGCCGGAATCAGCGTCACCGGAACGCCGTTGAAAACGGCATTGCCGGAGGGGACGTCGATCACCGAATCATCGGTCAGCACATTGGCGTTCACACCCGCGTTGGCGCTCGCCACCGACTGCGGGCTCCCGGCGTGGCCCCAGCCGTGCGGCAGGCTCACCACCCCGGGCATGATCGTCTCGGTCGGTTCGACCGGTACGGTGAGCGTTCCCGCGGCGGATTTCACCACGGCCTGCTGTCCGAGCCCGAGCCGCTCGACATCGGCCGGGTTGACGTGCAACGTACACCGATTCGATCCGCCGACCAGCCGGACGACATTGTGCATCCAACTGTTGTTCGAGCGCAGCTGACGACGTCCGATGAGAACGAATTCCGGGGCGGCGTCGGCGAGCCCGGCCCGCATCCGCTCCACATCGGCCAGCAGTGGCGCTGGCGCCAGCTCCACCCGTCGCGACGCGGTGCGCAGTACACCCGGCAACCGAGGGCGCAGGGCGCCGAGATCGATGCCGTGTGGATTGTCGAGCAACTTCCGCAGATTCAGGGCCTGATGCGCCGCACCGGAATTCGCGCTCTGCTCGTTCCATTCGCCGTACGGCCCGAGCCGGAGCATCATGTCGATGCGCTGTTCGGTGCTCGTCTCCCCGTACAACTCGTGGCGTCGGTGCGCCAGGCCCGCCTTCTCCAGGGTGCCCGCGATGACGAACTCGTCGACCGCGCCGAGTTGATCGCCGGTATGCGGCTGCCCGGTCAGTGCCGCGGCGAGCCTGGCGAGCACGCCCGCCTCGGAGGGCCGATCGCCCAGGGGCACCAGCGGACGCGAATACCTGGCGTAATTGCGTACAGCGAACTTCAGCAGCGCGAAATCGAAATGCGGCGATTGCAGTGGACGCGGCGGCGGCAGGATCACATCGGCGTGCCGGGTCGTCTCGTTGACGTACCGGTCGACGCTGACCATGAATTCCAGATCGGCGAACGCCTCCGCCATCCTGGTGCCGCCCGGCGCGGACAGCACCGGATTTCCCGCGACCGTGACCATGGCCCTGATCTGCCCCGCGCCGGGGGTGAGGATTTCGTCGGCCAGCGTCGCCACCGGCAGTTCGCCCATCGTCTCGGGCAGTGCGCGCACCCGGCTGGTCCAGCGCCCGGTACGGAACGGTTTGGTGCGGTTGATCCCGCCGCCCGCGGCGTCGGCGAACATCGCGCCGCCGGGGGAGTCCAGATTCCCGGTGAGCACGTTGACCACATCGACAAGCCATTGGGTGACGGTGCCGAATTCCGCGGTACATGTCCCGATGCGGGCGTACACAGCGGCGGTCGGGGCCGCGGTGAGCTCACGCGCGATCCTGGTCACCGTCTCGGCGGGCACCCCGGTTCGCGCCGCGACCACCTCGGGGGTGAACTCCGCCGCCGCGGCGCGCAGTTCGTCGAGTCCGGCGACGTCGACCCCGATATCGGTCAGCTGTTCGGCGAAAAGGGTCTGCACGATGCCGAACAGCAGGTAGGCGTCGCTGCCCGGCCGGATGAACAGGTGCTCGTCGGCCAATTTCGCGGTGCGGGTCACCCGGGGGTCGACCACGACGAATCTGCCGCCGCGCCGCTGCAACGCCTGGAGTCTGCCGGGAAAATCGGGTGCGGTGCACAGCGACCCGTTGGATTCCAGCGGATTCGCGCCGAGCATCAGCAGGTAATCCGTGCGATCGAGATCCGGAACGGGAACGGTCAGCGGATCGCCGAACATCAGGCCGCTGGCGACCTGTTTCGGCATCTGGTCGACGGTGCTGGCCGAGTAGAGATTCTTGGTGCCGAGCGCGCGGATCAGTACCGGCACATATAGTGCTCCGGCGACGGTGTGCGCATTGGGATTCCCCAGATACAGTGCCGCCGATTGGTTTCCGTGCTCGGCGACGATGGCGGGAAATCGCTGTGCGATGTAATCGAAGGCGTCGTCCCACGATGCGGTGCGCCAGGTATCGGTGGCCCTGTCCCTGATCAACGGTTCGGTCACCCGATCCGGATCCTCGTCCAGATGTCCGAGGCTCGCGCCCTTGGGGCAGATGAATCCGCGGCTGAACGGATCCTCTTTGTCCCCGCGCACCGCGGAGACGTGATCATCCGGGTCGAGGGTGATCTCGAGTCCGCACACGGCTTCGCAGAGTGGGCAGGTGCGTAGCAGATTTCGGGCGGTGCTGAGCTGGGCCATACCCCATCATCGCGCGCGAGGTAGTTCCGTCAACAGTGCGCAGACGGATACGACCGGTATCCGCGTGGCGGATACCGGTCGTACAAGCCGGTAGGAACCCCGGCCTACCCCTGCAGGGGGAGCCATCCGCTCCGCGGATCGGAGTTCGTCGTGGGCACTGAACGCAGGCCCGGTCGTACGAATTCGGAAAGGGTCAGCAGGCGACGCTGGTGAGCGATTCGCCGGTCCGGCGACGCGACAGCGAGGAGCGCACGGCCGCCGCGATGGCGACGACCGGCGGCAGCCAGCGGGCCTCGTGCGGGGCGACGCGCCACTCGGCAGCGCCAGCGGCGCAGATCTGGGTCGGCGGAAGGGCGATGCCCGCGCCGTCGGTGTAGACGGTGGCGCCGGCCTCGCGCAGCGCGTCGAGCGCCATGGCGGCCTTGCGCAGGCCGGTGACGAGGTGGATCTCGCGACGCTCTTCGCCGGGGATCTCGATCACCGGCCCGGAGAGGTCGTTGGCGCGCAGGAATCGACGCACGTCGCGTGCGAGTTCACCGCTGACCTCGATGCCGGACACGTCCTCATCGGTGATCAGGCAGATTCCGTTGGCCGTTTCGGCAACCGTCCACCCGCGCCGGCTGTAGTCCTCGACTGCAGCAGTCATGTCGGCCGCCGAGACGGAAGTCGGAAACGTGGTGCGCACTGTTTATCTCCATTCCCCGAAAGATCTGGGTCCTGCGTTCATGGGGCGTATCGACCGGGGGTATGCCCCGCGTTACGGGTGTTTCGAAATAATCTTTCGGACTGTCGGCTTCATCTCAATCAGTGTTCTTTCGCTATGAATTCCGAGGGGTTCCGGTTGGCTGGTCACGTGAATCCGGGGAAGATCACGTAATGACCGATGACGACAACGGAATTCCGGAACCGGATTCGGCAGAGTTCGAGCCCGAATCCCGATGGATCGCGTGGAAAACCTCCACTGCCAGGCGCTTTTCGCGGACCACGACCGCCGAGGAGGAGGAACGGGCCGAACCGTTCGAGAGTCCTCGGGCGTTCCGCCGGTGGAGTGCGCAGGCGGCACGCGGGCTGCTCGACGTCCAGTTCCGCCGCCCGGCCACCACGACCCTGCTGCCGCTGGCGTACATACTCGGCCTCACCTTCGCCATCGGAATCCCGATCGCGCTCGCGGTGCTGATGTGGCAGGTCTCGGCGGTGCTCGGGGTGCTGGCCGCGTTGGTCGCGATCCCGCTGGGGCTGACCATCGCGGCCGTGGTTCGCCTGCTGCTGGAATTCCTGGTCAACGCCTCACGGCTGGCGACGAGGGTCGAGCACATCAGCGAATTGGCGGACGATCTCTTCCAGGCGCTCTCCGATGTCGCCGAGCCGGTCAATCAGCTGTCCGAAGATGTGCGCGCGGTGCAGTTCTGGCGCTTCCGCAACCGAGGTCCACGCAAGTAGGCAACCTCAGGTAATTGCCGGAACCACCTACCCACGAACCTGTTTGGCGTAGATACGACAGCGGCCTGTCTGTGTAGCCAAGTCTGCACTCTGTCAGATTTACTGTGAAACAATGCTGTCCGGGGTGTTCGCCGGATGACCGCGTACATCCGGAGAGAAGCGTCGTATCGGGGGCTCTGGAGGTCGGGCAGGGTCGAGTCGGCGCACGGCGCGAGGGGGATATACATGGCTTTACCGAATGGCACGACCGGTTCGACGATGCCGCGACGGCAACTCGGTCGTCACCTACGTGAGTTGCGCAATCGAGCCAGGATGACCACCCGCACGGCCGCCAAGCAGCTGGAGTGGTCCGAGGCCAAGATCTGGCGGATCGAGACGGGGCAGACGTCGCTGCGCAGTCTCGACGTCGAGGCGATGTGCAAGGTGTACGGCGCGCCGAGCGATCTCGTCGGCCCGCTGACCGCGCTGGCCCGCGAAACCAAAGCGCGCGGCTGGTGGACCGCGTACGGCGATGTGATCGCCGAGGGGTACGACGCCTATATCGGACTCGAGGAGGCGGCCGAATCGCTCAGCTCCTACGAGCACGCCCTGATTCCCGGCCTGCTGCAGACCGAGGCCTACACGAGGGCGATGTTGGCCGCGGCGCGCCCGGACGCCCCCGCCGCCGAAATCGACCGGCGGGTACAGCTGCGCGCGGCCCGCCAGCAACTCGTGGTCCGCGCCGAATCGCCGGTGCGGCTGGATGTGGTGGTCGCCGAGGCGGCGCTGTGGCATCGCGTCGGCGACGCGGACGTGCGCGCCGAGCAGCTCGACCATCTACGGCGCATGTGCGATCTGCCCACCGTGCGGATCAGGGTGGTGCCGACCGAAGCCGGGTATCACGACGGGATGGCGTCGGGCCGGTTCGTCATGCTCGAATTCCCCGTCGGCCGCGACGGGGAGCCGCCGGAGCCGCCCATCGTCTACATCGAGGCGTTCACCGGTCCGGTCTATCTGGACAAGGAACCCGAAATCGACAGGTACCGAAAGGCTTTCGCCGGAATCCAGGCGGCGTCGATCGATGTGCGCACACTGATCGCCGACCGGCGTTAGTCGCGCCCTACTCCCAATTGCGGGCGAGCACTTCGCGGTGGGTCGGTAAGGCCCGCTCGTATACCTCGCGCCCGCGTTCGGTGAGGCAGACGAAGACGGCGCGGCGGTCATCGGCGCACATGTTGCGCCGCACCAGGCCGTCGCGTTCGAGCCGGGCCACCGCGCGCGACAGCGCGCTCTGACTCAGGTAGATATCGCCGGCCAGATCGCTCATGCGGTATTCCCCGCAGGCGGCGTCGACCAGACGGTCCAGCGTCTCGAATTCGCTGAGGCCGATGTCGTGTTGTCCCTGCAACGCCTTTTCCAGGGCGCAACTCACCGCGGCGTGCCGGTCGAGCAGTTGACGCCACTCGTCGACCAGCCCGCCCGGCGCGCTGGTGCGCGGAGCTGTGTCCGGCGTCGACGGGTTCGACATGGCCTCATCTTAGGCCCTGCGGTAGATACATGCAAACGCATTAGATGTGTTGGCATTTAATGCGTACGCATGTAATGTCCTCGCCATGACTTCACCAGCACCGCTCTCGGCCGCCAACACGGCGCCCGATCCGACCGCTTGGTCCGCCCGGCTATGGGGCATGCTGATCACCCTCTGCATCGTGCTCTTTCTCGATGGGCTCGATGTCTCGATGATCGGAGTAGCCCTCCCTTCCATCGGTTCCGAACTCGACCTGTCCACCTCGACCCTGCAATGGCTGGTGAGCGGCTACATCCTCGGCTACGGCGGCCTGCTGCTGCTCGGCGGACGCACCGCGGATCTGCTCGGTCGCCGCAAGGTCTTCCTGATCGCACTGGCTGTCTTCGCGGTGGCCTCGCTCCTGGGCGGCCTGGTCAGTTCCGGTCCGCTGCTGATCCTCACCCGTTTCATCAAGGGCCTGGCCGCGGCCTTCACCGCGCCGACCGGGCTGTCGATCATCACGACGAATTTCGCCGAGGGACCGGCCCGCAACAAGGCTCTGTCCATCTACACCGTGTTCGGCGCGGGCGGCTATTCCATGGGTCTGCTCTTCGGCGGACTGATGACCGGCGTCGGATGGCGTTGGACCTTCCTGCTCCCGGTGCCGATCGCCGTCGCCGCACTGGTCGCCGCGTACTTCCTGGTGCCCAAGGATGAGGCCGTCGAGGAGGGCGGCCACGATATCCTCGGCGCGTTGCTGTCCACCTCGGCCATGCTGCTGCTGGTCTACACGGTCGTGACGGCTCCCGAAGTCGGCTGGGCCTCGGTGCGCACCATCGGTTCCTTCGTGGTGGCCGCCGCCCTGTTCGCCGCGTTCGTCGGGGTGGAGAAGCGGGTCAGATATCCGCTGGTCCGCCTTGGCATCCTGCGCAAGCCGACCCTGGTCAGGGCCAGTCTCGCGATCATCGCGGTAGCGGGTTCCTATTTCAGCTGGCAGTTCATCGTGACCCTGTACATGCAGGAATCGCTCGGCTGGTCGCCGCTGAAATTGGCGATGGCGCTGCTGCCGGTCGGTCTGCTCGTCGTCGCGTCGGCGTTCGTCTCCGACAAACTGGTCGACCGCTTCGGCACCGGACCGATCATCGCGGTCACCCTGGTCGTGATGGCCATCGGCTACCTGCTGTTCCTGCGGATGAACACCGACCCGTCCTACCTGACCGTATTCCTGCCCGCGGTATTGCTGATCGGCATCGGATGGGTCGGTTTCCCGGCCATCAACATCCAGGCGACCAACGGCATCGATGACGAGGAACAGGGTCTCGCGGCAGGGGTGTTGCAGACGTCGATGCAGGTCGGTGCGGCCGTCGTGCTCGCGGTGACCACCGCGATCGTCACCTCCGGCGCGCATGCAGACACCTCGCCCGAGGGCATGCTCGACCTCTACCGGCCCGGCCTGGCATTCGCCGGTGGCGTCGCCATCCTCGGCGCGCTCGTCGCGCTGCTCGCCTTCGCGCCGACGTTCAAGCGGCAGGGCGCAGGCATTCCCGAACCGGAGCTCGAACCCGTCGGCTGACCCGCATCCGGCCGATATGCCGAAACGTCACGCCCGGTGACCGCAGACCATCGGGCGTGACGTTTCGGCGTATCGCGCTCGAGCGGTCACGGTCGGGACAACGGCGGCGCGACAGTGTCTTTGGGGGAGCGGACGAACGTCAGCGGAGTGCCGTCACGGCCGACGGTCGGCCAGTCGATGGCCAGTGTCGAATCGAACGCGTCGATATCCCTGTCGAATTCGGGGGTGTATTCGAGCGAGCACAGATAGGTGACGGTGGACTGGTCCTCCAGCGAGAGGATGGCGTGCCCGAGGCCCTCCGAGATGAAGACCGAGCGCCGGTCCACATCGTCGAGCAGCACGCTGTCCCAGCGCCCGTAGGTGGGCGATTCCGGTCGCAGGTCGACCACCACGTCCAGGAACGCGCCCCGCACGCAGGTCACATATTTGGCTTGGCCCGGCGGGTCCTCGGTGTAGTGTATGCCGCGCAGTACACCCGCCGCGGAGACCGAACAGTTCACCTGGCACAGCTCGAACGGACGTCCGGTGGCCTTCTCGAACTCCGAGGCCTTGAACGATTCGACGAACGCGCCGCGCTCGTCACGGAACTGGCGCGGGGTGACCACCCACGCGCCAGGAACCGCGAGTTCCCGAATCTCCATGGTCACCAATCCCGTCCGCGTTCGAGCAGATCGAGCAGATACGCGCCGTACCCCGAGCGGACCAGCGGCTCGGCGCGGGTGCGCAACTCGTCGTCGTCGATATACCCCATCCGCCAGGCGACTTCCTCCGGCACGCCGATTTTCAGGCCCTGGCGCTCTTCGATGGTGCGCACATAGTTGGCGGCGTCGAGCAGTGAGTCGAAGGTGCCGGTGTCCAGCCACGCGGTACCGCGCGCGAGGACGTCGACGCGCAGCCGATCCTGTTCCAGATAGGCGCGGTTGATATCGGTGATCTCGTATTCGCCGCGCGCCGAGGGCCGCAGGGTGCGCGCGATCTCGATGACATCGTTGTCGTAGAAGTACAGGCCGGGGATGGCGTAGTTGGATCGCGGCGCCTTCGGCTTCTCCTCGATGGACACCGCGCGCCCTTCGGTGAATTCGACGACACCGTAGGCGGTCGGGTCGGAGACCCAGTACGCGAATACCGCGCCGCCCTCGAGTCCGGCGAACCTGTTCAGGCTGGTGCCGAGGCCGGGGCCGTGGAAGATATTGTCGCCGAGGACGAGTGCCGCGCATTCGGTGCCGATGTGATCGGCGCCGAGAATGAAGGCACGCGCCAAGCCATCGGGCTCGGGCTGCACGACATAGCTGATCGAGATGCCGTACTGCCGCCCGTCGCCCAGGAGCCGACCGAACGCCTCGGCGTCCTCCGGCGTGGTGATGACCAGGATATCCCTGATGCCCGCGAGCATCAGGGTGGACAGCGGGTAGTAGATCATCGGTTTGTCGTAGACCGGGACCAGCTGTTTGCTCACCCCGCGCGTGATCGGGTGCAGCCGCGATCCGGTGCCGCCCGCCAAGATGATTCCGCGCATGCGCAGAAGTCTGCCAGCCGCCCCCGTTTCGGAGTCGGGGAGGTTCCGACTGGCCTACGAATTCATCACGACGCTTTCGCCACGGGGTGGATCGGGGCGATTCTGTTGCATAGGTCACGAAGACATGGTGTTCTGAAATGACACTGTGTTGGATGTCAGCGTCGACATTCGTCCCGGAGCACCCCGCCGGGCCGCATCGGCGCGCCCGAGCTGAAGTAGGTGTCCGATGACAGGCGAACCCGGCGTTGTGGTGAATCCGGACGGTCCGAGCGCATCGGCGCGTCTGCTGCTCGCCACCTGCCGCGGTGTGGTGCGGCCGATTCTGCGAGTCGCGCCGATCACCCGCACGACCATTCCCATCGGCGCGTTCGCCGTCGACAATCTCGCGAGGCTGCGCCCGCAACCGCGGGGTATCGATCGGGAACAGGTGAGTTTCGGCGGTTTCCGGATGGAGATCATCCGGCCCGCGGGCGCCGCCCGCGCGCTGCGGCACGGCGCGGTGCTCTATATGCACGGCGGTGGATTCGCGATCTGCGGACTGGATACGCATCGGCCGGTCGCGGCGAGCCTGGCCCGCCGTACCGGGCTGGCGGTGCTCAATGTCGCCTACCGGCAGTTGCCCGGACGTAGCATCACACAGTCGGTACAGGACTGCCTCACCGCCTACCGGTGGCTGCTGCGGCACGGGGCCGATCCTGCGCGCATCGTCCTCGCGGGCGATTCGGCGGGCGGATATCTCGCCTTCGCCACCGCCCTCGGCACGATCGAATCGGGTCTGCCGACTCCGGCAGGGCTGATCGGATTCAGCCCGCTGCTCGATCTGGATCACGCGGCCAAGCGCGACTACGTGAATGTGGTCCGCGATCCCTATATCCCGCTGGCGGCGCTGCGGGCGGTGGCCCGGCTCGGGGCCGAGGTCGACGGAGTGCTCGACCCGATGCTGTCCCCGGTGAACGGCGCGCTCGCGGATCTGCCGCCGGTGCTGCTGATCGCCGCCGAGGACGAAGTGCTGCGCTACGACTGCGAACTCATGGCGCGTCGGCTCACCGCGGCGGGTGTCCCGAACACTCTCGAACTGTGGCGCGGCCAGGTCCACGCCTTCACGAGTATCGCCCCGAACCTGCCCGAGGGGCGGGCGGCGTTGGGGCGGGCGGCGCGGTTCGTCCGCACCGCTATCGAGTCCTCGCACCAGGCTCGGACGGCCTGATCACGGTCGGCCGGACGAGTCGAACCCCGCCCCGGGATCACCGGGGCGGGGTTTCTCGATGGTGCTGGTCGGTCCCCGACCGCGTGCCGATTACTCGGCGTGCGGGAGTTCGCTGAACGTCCCGTCAGACGAGACCCACCGGGCGCATGGTCCGGTGGGTCTCGTCCGATTACTTATTCAGTTGTGCCGCAGAACTACTCGGCTTACTTGGCCGGGGCCGGCGCCACGAACGGCGCGGTGGTGGTGGCGAAGTACTGGATCGCCGCGGCGATCGCGACCGGCGCGGTCACGAAGATCTGGCCGACCAGGGTGCCAAGGAAGCCGACCGCACTGGCGCCGATGAGGCAGCCGACCGCGGCGGCCGGGATGAACGGGCCGAACAGGCCGACGATGGTGGCCGAGGCCACGGTGCCGGCAGTGAGTCCGCCGAGGACGCAGCCGACGGCGCCGCCGCCGAGGCCACCGATCAGGGTGCCGACGGTGGCGCCGACGCTGATGGTGTCCTTCAGACGGTTGAACGCCGCGAGCTCACGGTCGTACTCGTTCTTCCAGGGCGCCTTGTCCTCGTAGGGCAGGGCGACCGGCTTGTAGACGGCCTTGTCCACGTCGAGTTGCGGGGTCAGGGTCGCGGTGTTACCCGAGATCTGCGCGGCGATCGGCAGTTCGTAGTCATCGAGCCGGAACTTCAGCTCGGAGCCCGCGACGACGGTGCCGTCGGCGGCCTTGATCTTCAGGGCGTCGTTCTCGACCACGATCGAGCCGGAGTCGATGGTGATGATGGACTGGGTGTCGGTGGCCTGCGCGGTGAAATTGATCGGCGCGTCGGTGGACGGCGCGGCCGGCGCCGCGTTGACAGCGCCTGCGGTGACGCCAAGGGCGGCGATCAGCAGCGCCGAGGTGGCGGCGAATTTCCTCATCAGCATTTTGTTCTCAACCTCGATGTGAAGCGTTCGGGGGGACTAGACGATCGAAATCTAGACCAGCTAACGAGTGGTGAACCAGCTATGACCATGAATTCAAATCTTGTTCACCATTAAGTCTTGTATGGCGGTGAGTTGTTGGAAACGTGCACCACGAACAGGGTGTTCGGGACCAAACAGAACCGGACTTCATTGTTCTACCGTTAAGTAGTGTGACGAATGTCACATCACTTAGATGGTTCATTTGTCCGGTCCGGGTCATAGGTATCCGACGGCGTAACCCGGTGCGGCCCACGTAAGGTTCTGGGTGTGCGAATGCTCGTAACAGGCGGCGCCGGGTTCATCGGTGCGAATTTCGTCCAGCAGACCGTTGCCGAACGACCCGACACGACGGTAACCGTCCTCGACGCACTGACGTATGCGGGAAATAAGGCGTCACTGGATCCGGTGGCGGACCGGATCGATTTCGTGCACGGCGATATCGCCGATCTCGATCTGGTCGACGAACTCGTCAGCGGGGTCGACGTGGTGGTGCACTTCGCCGCCGAATCGCATAACGACAACTCGCTGTCGGAGCCGTGGCCCTTCGTCCAGACGAATATCGTCGGAACGTATTCGCTGTTGCAGGCGGTGCGCAGGTACGACGTGCGATATCACCACATCTCCACCGACGAGGTATACGGAGATCTCGCCCCGGACGATCCGGCTTTCACCGAAAAGACCCCCTACAACCCGTCGAGTCCGTACTCGTCCACCAAAGCATCCAGTGACCTGCTGGTTCGGGCCTGGACCCGATCCTTCGGGGTGCGCGCCACGCTGTCCAACTGTAGTAACAACTACGGGCCGTATCAGCACGTGGAGAAGTTCATTCCACGCCAGATCACGAATCTGATCGACGGCGTCCGGCCCCGGCTCTACGGCGCCGGCCATCAAATTCGCGACTGGATTCACGTCGACGATCACAATCGCGCGGTCTGGGACATTCTGGAAAACGGACGAATCGGTCAGACCTATCTGATCGGCGCCAACGGCGAACTCGACAATAAATCGGTCGTGCGCATGCTGCTCGAAGCGTTCGGTCGCGACCCCGACGATTTCGACCATGTCACCGACCGGCCCGGCCACGACCAGCGCTATGCGATCGATGCGAGCCTGCTGCGCACCGAACTCGGCTGGGCCCCGCGTTACGCAGATTTCCGCGCGGGGCTGGCCGCGACCATCGACTGGTATCGCGACAACGAATCATGGTGGCGCCCCGATAAAGCGGGAACCGAACGCGCCTATGCCCAAGCGGGCGAGCAGACGCTCGGGGTCGACCCCGAATAGGTGTCGCCCTCAGCCCCAGACGATGGCGTGATATTTGGCCGTCGCCGCGATCAGTGCGACAGCCGAGGCCGCGATCACCGTGACGGCAGGACCCCAACCCGGCGTCCTGCCCTCGGAATCGGTGAGCCGCAACGACATCCAGCGCAGTAGCACCGTGACGCCGACGATTGCCAGCGGCACGAAATAGCGGCCCTGGACACCGTCGATGATGTAGTAGCCGACCGGCGTGAACGACATGTACAGCGTCACGTAGATCATCGCGACGCTGGCGGCGACCGTCAGCGCGACGAGCAGGGTGCGCCGGAAAGTGGCCGTGATCGTATTCATCCGCTCCGCGATGCCGACGCTCACCGCGAAGGCGAGCAGGCAGGCCAGCATCGATATGGCGGGCACATCGATATAGGCGAAGCCGAGTTCCCCGAAGAATTGACTGAACCAGCGCTGATCCCGGTAGATGATGCTGTCGCCGAAGGTCGAGACGAATTGCGGGAGATCGGAGAGGATTCCGCTCAACTGATCACCCGGCCGCACCGAATTCCACTGGTGCTGCGGACGCATCAGACCCATTCCCTCGCCGGTGGGTGCCGCGATCTTCATCCAGACCGCGAACGCCAGCGCGCCCGCCCCGGCGAAGGCCAACGGAATCCAGCGGCGCAGGCCGGTGAAGCCGAACCGGTTGGCGGGTACGACGACAACCAGCATCGCCAATAGGACGTAGGTCGGTTTGCTGACGGGCAGCAGCACCGTCGCGGTGAGCAGCGCGGCCGTTTCGACGCCACGCAGTCGTTCGCCGAGGAACAGGCTCTTCACCAGCAGCGCCGAAACCAGAATGGCGAGCGCGTTGGTCAGCGTATCGGCGGTGACGGTGCCAGCCTGGAATACCGCGATGGGCAGCACCGCCACGGTGAACGCGAGCCATTGCACCCGGTGCGCCCGCAGTGTCCACAGCGCGAATCCGACGACAGCGAGATAGGCGAGCAGTCCGGCCAGTCTGGTGGTCAGCACCAGGCCGCCGACATGGAGACCCATCGCCTCCGCGATCCGGATGCCCGCGGCCGCAGGCAGATACGGCACCGGTGAGTAGGCGGCGGTATTGGTGAACCAGACGGGTTCGGCGGCCTCGGAGACCGCCGCATCCTTCAAACGGTCGTAGACGGCCGGATCCGCGATCATCGGATCGGGCTCTTCGGGGTTGGTGGTGTAGTCGCGCAGCGCATAGCCCATCAATTCGGTCACGCTGACCGGAACGTCGCCGCCGTAGGCGACGCCACGCGCGTCGTGGATGCGCTGGGGCAGCGCGCCGCCGTGCGCGACCTGGTAGGCGCGGCCGAACTGGGTGATCTCGTCATGGCCCCAGAACGGCGGCGTGACAACGGTGAACAACGCACCGAAGATCCCGGCGAGCACGGTGAACGCCAGCGTCGCCGCGCCGAAGCGGGCCACGATCGGAGCACCTAACCGGGCGATGGACGAGCGAACGCGCGAGCCCGAACTCGGTTGCCGCGCAGTCTCCTTCGCACCGTCAGGGGACGACTCGGCGCGCACGGGTTCCGCTACGGTCTCGCTCGAATCGGTGTTCTGCGCTGGACTCGCGGAGGTGGTCACCGTGTGACCCCACCGGCGGCCGAGTCACCGCCAGGGCCGATCGCCCGCCCGCCGTCCGAGCCGACCGCGGAGTAACGCAGGTAGACCAATCGGGCGGCCTCGTGCCGCGAGCGGCGGATACCGTCGAGGATGAGACCCGCTGTCCACGCCAGACTGCCGAGCAGCAGGAGCGTGAAACCGAGGAACAGGGTGGGAAAGCGCGGCACCTCGTGGGTGTTGTAGAACTCGATCACGATCGGAATGGTCAGGATGATCGAGACGAGCCAGCTCAGCGTCCCGGCCAGGCCGTAGAACGCGACCGGCCGCTCGTGCCTCGCCAATCCGATGATCAGCGCCAGAATTTTGAAACCGTCGTGATAGGTCCGCAGTTTCGATTCACTGCCAGCGGGGCGATCCCGGAACCCGACCGGCACCGCGGTTCGCGGAACTCGCAGGTGGAGCGAATGCACCGTGAGTTCGGTTTCGATCTCGAATTCCCGCGATACCGCCGGGAAACTTTTGACGAATCGGCGCGAGAACACGCGGAAGCCGCTGAGCATATCTTCGACATTCTCGCCGAATACCTTGCCGACAACGCCGTTGAGCACGCGGTTACCGGTTTCGTGGCCCGCGCGGTAGGCGGTGGCGCCCTCATCCTGTTTGCGTACGCCGAGTACGTGATCGTAGGGACCGTCCAGCAGGGTCTTGATCATCAGCGGTGCGGCGGACGCCTCGTAGGTATCGTCGCCGTCGATCATCAAGTAGATATCGGCCTCGATGTCGGCGAAGGCGCGGCGCACCACATTGCCCTTGCCCTTGGTGTGCTCGTACCGCACGATCGCACCCGCTTCCCGGGCCCGCTCGGCGGTCTTGTCGGTGCTGAGATTGTCGTAGACGTAAACGACGATTCCCGGCACGGCGGCCTGCAGGTCGGCGACGACCTTGGCGACCGAAGCCTCTTCGTTGTGGCACGGGACCACGGCGGCAATGCGAAGCTCGGTGGAATCCACCCGGGTCAATCCTCGATGTCGGCGGTGAATGGGAACACCGGGAGGGTACAGGGCTGTGGGGTACGGCGCTCATCCGGTCGGCTCAGGCAGCAGGCCGCATGTGTCGAGTTTAGTGGGGTACCGTCGCCCGGTGTCCTACCCCGAGCAGCCCGTGTCAGTTCCCGAACGGTCGGGCTCCGCGTCGACACCGGCGCAGTCCGCCGCGATGACACCGGCGCAGTCCGCCGCGTCGACACCGGCGTCGTCCGCCGCGTCGACACCGCCGCCTGTCGCGCCGTCACTGATATCGCGACTGATCGCGGGCCTGCGACAGGGCGCCGCCTTTCTCGTCGTCGGCGCGATCGGGTTCCTGGTCGACGCGGGCACCTACAACCTGCTCGTCTTCTGGGGCGGCGAGGGTGTTCTCTATCACGCGCCGCTACAGGCCAAGATCATCGCGATCGCGGTGGCGACCGTCGTCACCTACTTCGGCAACAAGTGGTGGACCTTCTCCCATAAGCAGACCGACAATCCGGGCCGCGAATATCTGCTCTACGCGGTATTCAACGTGGTCGCGATCGGTCTGCAGTTGGGTTGCCTCGGTTTCTCCCGCTATGTCCTCGACCTTTCGACGCCGCTGTCGGACAACATCTCGGGAACCCTGATCGGCCAGATCGTCGCTGTCGTCTTCCGGTATTGGGCCTATGACAAATTCGTGTTCACCGGGAAATCCGAGAAATCGGACATGGCCTAGGCATTGCGCGCCGCGGACCGCCGGAATCAGGCATAGGGTGAATGCGGTCCACGGGTACCGGGAAGGTCGTCGCGTGACCGATCCGACCGGATTATCCGGTTGCTGGGCGGGCAGGCGAAGGCGCGGATTGATATCCTCGGCCCCGCCGCGATCGGCGTCAAGGGGCGTGTCTGCCCCGTCGGCACGTAAGGATTTCGAGGAACTTCATGGATCAGTCGGCTACCCAGGCCGTTACCGAAACGAACGACCGCGCCGAAACAGCGCCGGCCTCGCTGCGCGCCGACCATCGCGCGCCCGATCGGCTGGTATTGCAGCGCGGTATCTTCACCGGACCGTCGGCCAAGGTCAGCGACGAGTTGTACGCCGTGGTCAAGGGCCGCGGGCACCGTGAGCGCCTGGCGCTGCGCCTCGAGAAGGGCGCGACCGCACACACCAACACCTACTTCGGCCGTTTCGCCGCGGCCTACTGGCAGCGCTGGACCACCGTCACCGAGGTGCGCACCACCATGGTGCTCGACGTGGTGAACAAGGCCCGCGTCCGGCTGGTCGCCTCCGATATCGCCGGGCACCGCCGGATCATCGTGACCACCGAGGTCACGTCGAGCGGTCCCGTCACGCTGACCGCGCCGCTGGACCAGTACGTCGACGGTGGCGCGCTCTGGCTGGAATTCGACGCCGCGGGCGGCGACCTCGGCATCACCGAACTCACCTGGACCTCGGTCGCGCCCGAGCGGGTCCGCCCGGTCGCCATCGCGATCTGCACCTTCAACCGGGCCGCCGATTGCGCGGAGACGGTGGCCGCGCTCGCGTCCGACGCGACCGTGCTGGCCGCGATCGACGCGGTCTACGTGGTCGATCAGGGTACCGATCTGGTGCAGGACCGGCCGCTTTTCCAGGAGACGCTGCCGACCTTCGGCGACAAACTCCGCTACATCCGTCAGCCGAATCTCGGTGGGGCGGGCGGGTTCACCCGCGGACTCTACGAGGTCTCCGCGGTGAACGAACACGCCGACGTCATCCTGATGGACGACGACATCCTGTGCGAGCCGGAGACGGTGCTGCGGCTCAACGCCTTCGCCAACTCCACGGTGGAACCGATGCTCGTCGGTGCGCAGATGCTGTTCCTGCTCAACCCGGACTACCTGAACGTCGGCGCCGAAGAGGTGCATCTGCACGAGCTCAAGCACGGGCAGAAGGTGGCCAAGGCGCTGCGCAACACCAGCATGCTCAAGAAGAATCAGGAGCGACGCGTCGACGCGGGCTACAACGCCTGGTGGACCTGCCTGATCCCGGCGGAAGTGGTCGCCGAGATCGGCCTTCCCATCCCGATCTTCTTCCAGTGGGACGACGTCGAATACGGCATCCGCGCCAAGGAACACGGCTTCGTTACCGTCACCCTGCCGAACGCCGCCGTCTGGCACGCCGATTTCTACTGGAAGGATTACGACGACTGGGCGCGCTATTTCAGCACCCGCAATTCGCTCATCGTCGGATCACTGCACACCGATCTGGACGGCAAGGCCATCTCCCGCCAACTGTTCCGCAATCTGGCCGAACAGCTGGTCGCCATGCAGTACGGCCTCGTGCACACCACCCTGCAGGGCATCGAGGATTTCCTCGATGGACCGAAAATCCTGCGTGACGGCGGAATCGCCGCGCTGGCGCAGGCGCGCACCAGCCGTGCCGACTACGCCGAGACGATCAAACATCCGGCCGCGACGCCGCCCGTGCCTTCCGCGGATATCCAGATTCGCCGGGCCGGCGGCGAACCGAGCCGGACGATGCTCGTGCTCGTCAAACGCGCCGTCAACCAGTGGTTCGGCCGCACCCAGCACGGTCTGATCGGGGTCACCCGTGAGGATGCGTACTGGTGGCACGTCTCGCTGTTCGACCACGTCGTGGTCACCGACGCCTCGCAGTCGGGCGTGCGGGTCCGTCGCCGCGACAAGGCCCGCGCCCGCGCGCTGCTGCTGCGCACCCTGCGCGTGCTCGGCCGTCTGCGTCGCGAACTCCCCGCCCTGCAGGAGCAGTACCGCACCGCCATGCCCGAACTCACCAGCCGCTCGAACTGGGAACGGTTGTACGGAATCAAGGCGGACTGACCGAATACCCCGGGGCCGGTGGCCGTGCACGGCGCACGGCCACCGGAACTCTCAGAGGAACAGGTCGGTGGTCAGCGGCCCGTCGCCGGGGGTGACGCGGTACTTGTCCAGGTCGGTGATGCCGTGGGCAGCCAGGACGTCGTCATCGATGAAGAAATTGCCCGTGGTCTTCTCGGCGGGCGAGGTGAGCACCAGGTACGCGGCGTCGGCGTAGATGTCGGGGGTGCGCGAGGTGGCGACCATTTCCTCGCCGCCGAGCAGATTCTTGACAGCCGCGGTGGCGATGGTGGTGCGCGGCCACAGTGAATTCACGCCGATGCCATCACCCTTCAACTCCTCGGCCAGGCCGAGCGTGGTAAGCGACATGCCGTATTTGGCGATGGTGTAGCCCAGCGAGGAACCCGCCCATTTGGGGTCGAGGTTCAGCGGCGGGGAGAGGGTGAGGATATGGGGATTGTTCCCCGCCTTCGCCGAGGCGCGCAGATGCGGGATGCTGAGTTTCGAGAGTAGGAAGCTGCCCCGGCAGTTGATGTCCTGCATCAGGTCGTACTTCTTCATCGACAGTGTTTCGGTGGGTGACAGGTCGATGGCGGAGGCGTTGTTGACCACGAGATCGATGCCCCCGAACCGCTCGACCGTCTGACGGACGGCCTCGGCCACCGATTCGTCGATACGCACGTCGCCGACGAACGCCAGCACCTGGCCGCCCGCCTGTTCCACTTCCGCCGCCGCGGTGTGGATGGTGCCGGGGAGCTTGGGATGCGGCTGATCGGTTTTGGCGATCAGGGTGATATTCGCGCCGTCGGCAGCCGCACGCTTGGCGATCTCGAGACCGATGCCGCGGCTACCGCCCGACATGATCAGCGTTTTGCCCGCGAGCGGCTTCGATGCCGGTTCCGTCATTACCTGCTCCTTAGTGTGTGCCGCAGGTCGACAGATGCCCGCGGCCTTCCGCGCTTTGCACACTAAGCGTAGACCACGCCCCTATGCAACTGGTTGCATAGGGGTTGCGCCACCGTGGCAGGCGGTGGTTCGAGGGGGGGACAACGGGCACCGGACCGCGAGGGTCCGGCACCCGTCTACCGTCCGAGGATCAGACCGAGGCCGCCAGCGCGAGCACCAACATCAGGAAGGTGAACAGCAGCACGATCGCCAGCGGAAGCCACGCGAGCAGCATGCCCGGCGTCTTCTGCGGCCCGAATCCGATCGCGCCCTTGAGAAAGAACACGGCGGGCGGCTTGTAGTAGACGCGGGCGCCCGGTCCCGGGTTGATCTGGACCGGGAGTTCGTTGGCGCCCATATCGAACAGCCACGGCGTGGCGATCCAGATGTGGTAGTTGCCTGGACCGACCGGAATGTGGTTGTCACCCCAGCGGGTGTTCGGCACCTGCTGGCCGTTGATCTTGATCTTCGGTGTGGTCAGCAGACCGAGCAGGAAACCGATCCACGCGTAGGTGGCGTTCACGGTGATGCCGGGCGGTGGTGGTGCGCCTTGCTGCGGCTGTTGCTGACCGTACGGCTGCCCGAATTGCGCGGGCGGCCCGCCGAATTGCGGTGGCGGCTGCTGCCCGAACTGCTGCGGCTGACCGCCGGGCGGCGCGCCGTAGGGCTGCTGCTGGTGCGGTGCCGATTGGCCGTAAGGCTGCGGTGGCACCTGTTGATGCGGCGCGGACTGGCCGTACGGCTGCGGTGCGCCGTACGGCTGACCCGCCTGCGGCGGCTGTTGCTGTCCGGGCACGGGGGTGCCCGGCCACTGTCCGGGCTGCGGCTGGCCCTGAGGCGGATATCCGCCGGGGTTGCTCATCCATCTCTCCCAGGATCGCGAGTATGCGAGGCGAATCTACCGTGGTTCCCTGCGATCAGCGTCGCGAGCTCCGGTCTCGATACATCTGGCGCTGCTGTTTGGTGATGTCCTTGCGCGCCTGCTGCCGTTCGGCCTGCAACCGCTTATCCGTGCGCGACCGCATCCACGCGTTCTCCTTGGCCAGTTTGCGATAACTGTCCAGACGCCGCTCGGTCAGCGCACCGCTGTCGACGGCGGCTCGGACCGCGCATCCCGGTTCGCTCGTATGCGAGCAATCACCGAATCGGCACTGTTCGGCGAGGGATTCGATATCGCTGAAGGTTCGTTCGATCCCGTCTGAGGCATCCCACAGACCGATGCCGCGCAGTCCGGGGGTGTCGATGAGCGTGCCGCCGCCGGGCAGCGGTCGCAGTTCGCGGTGCACCGTGGTGTGCCTGCCCTTCTTGTCGGCGGCGCGCACGGCATCGGTCGCGAACACCTCCTCACCGAGCAGTGCGTTGGCGAGAGTGGATTTACCCGCACCGGACGGCCCGATCAGCGCGACGGTGCCCGCCAGCATCGCGGTGAGCACATCGAGGCCAGTTCCGGTCGTCGCGCTGATCGCGAGTGCCGCAGCTCCCGGCGCGACCGCCTGCACCGCGTCGAGCGGAACATATTCCGCCGCATCGGCTTTGGTGAGCACGACGACGGGCACGGCATGACTTTCCCAGGCCAGGGCCAGCATGCGCTCGATCCTGTTCAGATCCACATCACCGTCGGCCGCGGTGCAGATCAGCACGGTATCGACATTGGCGGCGAGTACGTGCCCTTCCGATCTTCCGGAAACCGAGGAGCGAACGATCGCCGAGCGTCGCGGCAGCAGCTGCCTGACCGTCCGCTCGGCGTCGATACTCACCCAGTCACCGGTGCATAATCCGCTGATCTCGGAATCCGCGCGCGGACACCGGGCCCGAGCGAGTCCGGTGGGTGTCGCGACATCGCATTCGCCGCGATCCACGCGGATCACCCGCGCGGGAACGCATCCGTCCGCGATGACATGCGAGTAGTCGTGGGAAACGGCTTCGGTCCAGCCGTAAGGGACGAGCAGGTCGTTCTCGACCATGGGGAGGTAGTCCTTCGTCGGGCACTGAGCCCGGCCCGGACTCAGCGAGAGAGTGTCGAGGTGGAATTCCGTGCGGCGGCGCGCAATTGCGCGGCTCGACCGGACACGACAATCCGACGGTCGGTCTTCACGTTCTCTCCACCTCCTTGTCTCTCTCGCTGGCGCACCTACTCTGACACGGCGCGCGAATCCCCGCAAACCATTTTCTACCTGCGACGATTCCGCGCACGGTCGGGTGGTGCGCGGAATCGTCGAATCGGTCTATTTGTCGGGCTTGCCGAACTGCTCGTGCCTGCCGAGCGAGCGCAGATGGAACCACTCGCGCAATCCGGCCGGATCGCGACGGGTCACCAGGAAGAACCAGGAGAAGCGAACCCACTCCTGGGGCAACAGCTTCCGCATACCGGGCTGAGCCATCAGATAGCCGCGGTTGCGGTAGGTGAAATACCGCTTCACCGGATCGTCCGGATATTGCGTGTGCATCCGCCCGCCGAGGATCGGCTTGAATTCCGATGCCCCGTTCGGATGCAGGTAGGCCGTTTGCAGACAGGTGCCGAACGGGAGTCCGGAACGAACGAGCCTGCGGTGCACCTCGACCTCGTCGCCGCGCACGAACAGCCGCAGATCGGGGACGCCGATCAGGTCGATCGCCTTCGCGGAGATCAGCGCGCCGTTGAACAGCGAGGCGATACCGGGCAGGAAATCCTCCTCGCCCAGTTCGGACCGCAGCCGCCGCCACACCACGCCCCGGCGCAGCGGGAAGGCCAGCCGGTCCGGCTCATCGATATCGCAGACGACGGGCGACACCTCGGCGAGGCCGTATTTCGCCGCGCAATCCAGCAGGATCGACAGCACTTCGGCCCCCTCGGGCCTGCCGTCGTCATCGGCCAGCCACACCCAATCCGCGCCCTGGGTCAACGCGTGCAGGATGCCGAGCGCGAATCCGCCCGCACCGCCGAGATTGTGCGCCGAACCCAGATAGGTGGATTCGATCGGCTGCTCGCCGACCAGTTCGGCGACCTCGGGCTCGTTCCCGTTGTCGATCACGATCAGGTGATCCACCGGCCGTGACTGCGCGGCAAGCACTTTCAGCGATTCGGCGAGCAGTTCGCGCCGCTTGTGCGTGACGACGACGGCGATGATCCGCGCGTCCGGTCCGGTACCGGCCTCGGGCTGCACCAGCGAGACATCCAGTAGCGGCGGATAGTCATCATCGAAGTCGACCGGGTTCGACACCCCTGCATCGATCGGGACGTCGCGCCCGGTCGGCTCGTTCATGTCGGATTCCGCTCCAGTTCTCGTTCGTCGGTTTTCGTCGCCACCCGCTCGGCTTCCATTTCCCGCAGCACCGTCGCGACGTGGTTGCCCGCGTCCGGCCCCTCGTAGGCGCGGACCACCTCTTCGATACCGCCGCGCAGGCGGATCTGCCCGTGGTCGATCCACATCGCGGAATCGCAGAGTTGTGCGAGGAATTCATTGGAATGGCTGGCGAACACCAGGATGCCGGAACGCGCCACCAGTTCTTGCAGGCGCAGACGCGCCTTCTTCATGAACTCCGCGTCCACCGCGCCGATACCCTCGTCCAGGAGCAGGATCTCCGGATCGATGGAGGTGACGACACCCATCGCGAGTCGCACCCGCATACCGGTGGAATAGGTCCGCAGCGGCATCGACAGATATTCGCCGAGTTCGGTGAAATCGGCGATCTCATCGATCTTGGACAGCATCTGCTTACGGGTCTGGCCGAGGAAAAGTCCCCGGATGATGATGTTCTCGTACCCGGAGATCTCCGGGTCCATCCCGACACCGAGGTCGAAAACCGGCGCGACCCGGCCGCGAATGCGCGCGCTGCCGCGAGACGGTTCGTAGATCCCCGAAAGTAGCCGCAGCAGTGTCGATTTACCCGCGCCGTTGTGGCCGACCAGGCCGACCCGGTCGCCCTCCTTCAGCGCCAGGTTGATATCGCGCAACGCCTCGACGACGACGACATCGGATTGATTGCGTCCGATCGCGCCGCCCGCCTTACCGAGAAAGGCCTTCTTCAACGAGCGCGATTTCGCGTCGAAGATCGGGAATTCGACCCACGCCTGATGGGTTTCGATACTTACCTGAGAGGTCACCGGGGAGCCTCCTTATACCCAGTAAGGGACGCGCGAACGGAACTGTTTCATCGCGAGCACCGCGATGATCCAGCCGACCAGGGTGATCGTGCCGACGACCACCCAGTGCCGCAGCGCCTGCGGCTCGCCGAGCAGGGGAGCGCGGACGATCTCCAGGTAGTGGAAGGTCGGGATGATCTCGACCAGCCTGGCCCGGTCACCCGCCCCCATCTGCGATTGCAGCGTCTTGGTCGTCCACATCACCGGCGTCAGCACGAACAGCATCAGCGTGGTGCTGCTGAGGATGGGGGCGATATCGCGGTACCTGGTGCTGAAGATGCCGAAGACGATCGACACCCACATCGCGTTCAGGAACAGCAGTACCATCGCGGGCACCGCGAGCAGACTCGCCCAGCCCAGGTTCTTCCACACGCTGAACACCGCGAGCAACACCAGGTAGATGACCATGTTGTGGGCGAAGAACAGGAACTGCCGCCACACCATCCGGTAGATGTGCACGCTCAGCGCCGACGGAAGTTGTTTGATCAGGCCCTCATTGGCGATGAAGACTTCCGAGCCCTCGAGGATGCTGGCCGAGATCACATTCCAGACGATGAGCCCGACGGTGACGTAGGGCAGGTATTGGCTCAGCGGCTGATCCAGCAGTGTCGCGTACAGCACACCCATCGCCGCGGCCTGCAGGCCGGTCGCGATGGTGATCCAGAACGGGCCGAGTACCGAACGCCGGTAGCGCTGTTTGATGTCCTGCCAGCCCAGCGACAGCCATAGCTCACGCTGGGTGAGGCCGTCGCGGAAATCCTTGAAGGCGCGCTGGAAGGTCTGTGAATCCGAGACCAACGGCTCCGTCGGGACACCCACCGCCGGACTGCCTGCGGTCTCGGCGGGAGTGGAGTTCTCGGCGGTCACCGGGTTCTCGTCTCCCGACTCACGGATGTCCTCTGCTTGCGCAGATTCCTCTGAACGCACTGAGCTGTCATCTGAACGCACTTGGCTCTCTTCAGGACGCACCGTACTCATATCGGAGTCGGGTCGAGCGGCAGCGGCGGGCACGGTCCCCGACACTACCCGTCCCGATTCTCACGCGGACCCGCTGGTGCGTATGCGATCGCGCCGGATTTCGCGACTCCACGCGCCCTACAAGTACTGCCCGGAGCCGCCCGTCACGTGGTCCGGTCGGCCGCCGCGGGGGTCGGCCATGAGCAGGCCAGGCGGCAACGCCCCCTGGCGCATCTGTTCCAGCTGGGCTCGCGCCGCCATCTGCTGGGCGAATAGCGCCGTCTGGATGCCGTGGAACAGGCCCTCCAGCCAGCCGACCAGCTGGGCCTGGGCGATGCGCAGTTCGCCGTCGGAGGGGATGGCGTCGTCGGTGAACGGCAGGGTGAGCCGTTCCAACTCCTCACGGAGTTCCAGCGCGAGGCCCTGTTCCAGCTCGCGGACCGAGGATTTGTGGATCTCGCGCAGACGGGTGCGGCTGGCGTCGTCGAGCGGTGCCGCGCGCACCTCTTCCAACAGTTGTTTGATCATGGTGCCGATACGCATGACCTTGGCGGGCTGCTCCACCATGTCGGCGAGCGATTCGCCCGCTTCCTCGCGAGCGTCCTGGTCGTCGGATTTGTCGTCGGCGTCGTTCACCACCTGCCCGGTCAACGGAGTGCCCGCGTCGGCCGGTATGACCAGGGGTTGTCCGTCGGGACCGATCACAACGATGGAATCGGGTGCCTCATCCGAATGCGTCATGATCCCCATCATGTCGAATTCGGGCCGAACGCGCTAAGGCGGGAGGGGCCGGGCCAGGGACCGGGCAGGGGCAGAGCTGTTCGCCGGCCGGTATCTGCGCGAGGCGGTAGCGTCCTAAACTGTTCGGGTCGTCGTGTGGTTCGGATTTGCTGAAAGTCGGTTGCCATGCTGAGTCCCAGTTCGCCGCGCCCCCGCACGCCGCTGCGTAACCGGGGGCAGTTGTGCTCGTCGGCGCCGGTCACGGGGAACACTGTTACACGGGCTTGCCCACTGCCCTTAGAGTGGCGAGCATGACTTACGACGTCGCGAGGGTTCGGGGCCTGATACCGTCCCTGGGCGACGGCTGGATCCATCTGGATCCGCAGGCAGGCATGCTGGTTCCGGATTCGGTATCCCGTGCCGTGTCAACGGGTTTCCGTACGTCGTCGTTCTCTCATATCGGGCGCAACGGCGCCGCCGTGCGCAGCGCCGCGATTCTGGACGCGGCTCGCGAGGCGGTCGCCGATCTGGTCGGCGGCGATCCGGCGGGCGTCGTGCTCGGCCCGGATCGGGCGGTGTTGCTGGCGTGGCTGGCGGAATCGCTGAGTTCCCGGCTCGGGCTCGGCACCGGCATCGTGCTGTCCCGATTGGACGACGAGGCCAATGTCGCGCCGTGGTTGCGCATCGCCAATCGCTACGGCGCGCACGTGCGCTGGGCCGAGGTCGAGATCGAGACCTGCGAGATGCCGTCGTGGCAATTCGAGGAACTGATCGGACCCACCGCCCGGCTGGTCGCCCTGACCGCCGCGTCGCCGATCGTCGGCTCCGCGCCCGCGGTGCGGGTGGCGGCGGACCGGGTGCACGAGGTCGGCGGTCTTCTGGTCGCCGACGCGTTCGGCGCCGCACCGTACGCGCTGATCGATATCGACGATCTCAACGCCGACGTGGTCGCGCTGAGCGCACCGGCCTGGGGCGGTCCGCAGATCGGCGCACTGGTCTTCCGCGATCCGGCCTTCCTCGACCGCATTCCGTCGATGTCGTTGAATCCCTACGCGAAGGGCGCCGAACGGCTCGAGGTCGGCGGGCACCAGTACGCCCTGCTCGCCGGGCTGACGACGTCGATCGACTTCCTGGCGGGCCTGGACGAGCGTGCCACCGGCACCCGCCGCGAGCGCCTGGAGATCTCCATCACCTCGTTGCAGGACTATCACGACCAGCTGTTCGAACATCTGATGGACACCCTGGACAAAATCCCGAATCTGACGGTGATCGGGCGGGCCTCCACCCGCATTCCGACGGTCAGTTTCACCCTCGCGGGTATGCAGGCGGAGAAGGTCGCGGCCAAACTCGCCGACGCCCGCATCGGGACGTTGAGCGGAGTGCATGGAGGCAGCCGCCTGCTCGACGCGCTCGGCGTCAACGACGAGGGCGGGGCCGTGACCGTTGGCCTGGCCCCCTACACCACCAAATTCGAGATCGACCAGCTCGGCCGGGCCCTGGCCGCCCTCGAATAGACGTCGTTCGTCAGTCCCGCACGCGCAGGGTGACCTTGCCGAATGCCTCGGAGGATTCGAGGAGCCGGTGCGCGTCGGCGGCCTCGGCGATCGGCAGTTCCGCGTGGATGACGGGCACGATGGTGCCGTCGGTGACCAGCGGCCACAGATGCCTGCGCACCTCGGTGATGATCTCGGCCTTGCTGTGGTTACCCGACGCGGGTCTGCCGCGCACATTGGTCGCGTGCACGCTGCCCCATTTCGCGAGCAGCGCACCGAGATTCAGTTCCGCGGTGACACCGCCCTGCATGCCGATCACCACCAGGTGCCCGTGGGCGGCCAGCGCTTCGACATTGCGCGCCAGATAGGCCGCGCCCATATTGTCGAGAATGATGTCCGCGCCCGGTCCGCCCGCGCCGGAGGTCTCCTCGCGCACGGCCGCGACGAAATCCTCCTCCCGGTAATTGATCAGGACGGTCGCGCCCAGTTCCTTGCAGCGCTGCAACTTCTCCTGCGAACCCGCGGTCACCGCGACCCGCGCGCCGCGCTGCGCCGCCACCTGGATGGCATGGGTGCCGATCCCGCTGCCGCCGCCGTGGATAAGCACCAGCTGACCGGCGTGCAGACCAGCGGTCATCACCAGATTCGACCACACCGTTGCCGCCACTTCGGGCAGTCCGGCCGCCGCGCCGAGATCGAAATCCTCCGGTACCGGCAGCAGTTGGGCGGCGGGTACCGCCACCCGCTCGGCATAGCCGCCCCCGGACATCAGCGCGCAGACCCGGTCGCCGACATGCCAGTCCCGCACGCCGTCGCCGACCTCGGCGATGACGCCCGAACATTCCAGGCCCATGATCTCGCTCGAACCCGGTGGCGGCGAGTAGTACCCCTGCCGTTGCAGCAGGTCGGCGCGGTTCACCCCCGCGGCGATGACGTCGATGAGCACCTCAGCGTGACCCGGCGTCGGATCCGGCGCCTCGCCCCACGTCATGACCTCGGGTCCACCGAAACCGTTCAGCGTGATAGCACGCACTGCTCCGCCTCTCCGCGACTGTGTCGCCCGTGAGTGTCTCGGCCGTGTCTCGCCGGGGCAGGCAGCTGCCGGAGGTGGTCGAGTCCGGCACGTCACCCGGATTCCGGCGACATCGATCGTTGCGTGCACAGGCTACCCGCCCGGTGGACGTGAATCGGGCCGCATTGCCGGGCGAATACCGGGGGATCGCCCCGGACGGACGCCGGTATGTAATCCCTGGATTTCGATTCGCTGACCGAGCCGCGCGAACTCGCTCGAGGGGCTAGCGTTCCCGGCGTGAGCAATTTCGCCGACTTCCAAAACGAGATCTACCTGGGCGGATTGGGAGGTGTGCTACCCGAATTGCCGATGACGGCAGCGGGTTTGGAGGCGCGTGCGGAACGTGAACTGGAGCGATCCGCCTTCGCCTATGTCTCGGGGAGCGCGTCGGCCGAGCGGACCGCGTCGGCCAATCGCGCGGCATTCGACCGATACCGGATCGTGCCGCGAATGTTGCGCGGCACCACCGGGCCTGGGGCGCGGGATCTGTCGGTAGAAGTCCTCGGCACGCGATTGGCCGCGCCGGTGCTCACCGCGCCCGTCGGAGTGCTGGAACTGATGCACGAGGGCGGCGAGGTGATTACGGCGGAAGTGACGGGCGAACTCGGCATCGGCACCGTCCTGTCCACCGCGGCGTCCACGCCCATGGAGGAGGTCGGGGCGGTCGCGGGCGCCTGGTGGTACCAGTTGTACTGGCCCTCCGACGACGATCTCGCGCGGTCCTTCGTCGAACGCGCCGAGCGGGCGGGGGCCTCCGCGATCGTGGTGACCGTCGATACCCCGACCCTCGGTTGGCGGCCACGGGATCTGGAGGTGGCGCATCTGCCCTTCCTGCACGGTAAGGGAATCGCCAACTACCTGTCCGATCCGGTCTTCCTCGACCGTCTGGCCGCGCCCCCGCACGAGAGTCAGGAGGCGATGCAAGCGGCCGTACTCACCTGGATCGGCCTGTTCGGCAATCACACGTTACGGCCCGCCGACCTCGCCCACCTGCGGGAATGGACCGATCTCCCGATCGCGGTCAAAGGCATCCTGCACCCGGACGACGCCCGCCAGCTGGTCGACGCGGGCGCCGACGCCGTGATCGTCAGCAATCACGGCGGTCGCCAGGTGGACGGTTCGATCGCGGCGATCGACGCGCTGCCCGCTGTCGTCGCGACCATCGGCGACCGCGCGGACGTCCTGTTCGATTCCGGCGTTCGCACCGGCTCGGACATGCTGATCGCACTGGCATTGGGCGCCAAGGCGGTGCTGTACGGGCGACCGTGGGTCTACGGTCTCGGCCTGGCGGGCCGTGCCGGTGTCCGACATGCGCTGCGGCTGCTGCTCGCCGATTTCGATTCCGCGCTCGGGCTGTCCGGCTGCGCGACCCCCGGTGATCTGAACCGGTCGCTCATCGTCACATCTCGCTGAACCGGAACGGCGTTTCCCCAGTTCAAGCGGCATAGAATGGGTAGGTGCATCTCGAACCGAACGGTCGCGCACGCGTCGAGCCCCGGTGGCTCGACCCGGCGCAGCAGCGGGCATGGCGCGCCTACATCGACGGCCATCAGCGCCTGATGACGGCGTTGAACCGGCAGTTGCAGAGCGACTCCGACCTCAGCCTGCCCGAATACCGGATCCTGGTGCTGCTGTCCGAAGCTCCCGACCGTCGACTGCGGATGAGCGAACTCGCAGACGGCGTGCTGTCCTCGCGCAGCAGACTGACCCATCAGATCCGCAGGCTGGAGGACCAGCATCTGGTCCGCCGCAACACCTGCGAGGAAGACGGTCGCGGCGTTCTCGCCGAACTCACCGAAGAGGGTATGCGCTGCCTGGAGGCCGCCGCCCCCGGCCACGTCGAGGCGGTCCGCCGCGACTTCATAGACCTGCTCACCTCCGACCAACTCGACGTGATCGCCGACGTCTTCGGTCGCATCGACGCGGCCATCTCCCGCCGCGGCGAGTGATCGGCACGCGCGTATCTCATTGGGCGTGCCCCCATCCGGCAAGGTAGAGTCGCCGGACGGGTCGTCCGCGCGACGATTCGCAGGGAGACGTGGCAGAGCGGCCGAATGCACTCGCCTTGAAAGCGAGCGTCGCGAGAGCGACCGGGGGTTCAAATCCCTCCGTCTCCGCCCCTTCGACCAGTGGTCTGCGTTCACGCGGGCAGCTGTCGGGCTGTCGCTAGGTCACGCCGCTCTATCGAGTCAGCGCTTCCAGCAGTCGCGCCGCGTTCTCCAGCCTCGCCTCCTCGAGTTCGGGCCGGGGATAGGTGTGCCGGAATATCGACTCCCCATCGAACATATGGATGAGCGACGTAGCGACCAGTCGGGTGAGGTCCTCGGGCACGCCGGGGCCGAGTGTGTCGATCGTGGCCCGTTCGACGTCGTCGATCAGCGCACGCGCGACAGGGCTCAACCGTTCGCGCAGTTCGGGTTCGGTCCGCGCCGCGACGAGCAATTCGAACCAGACCACATTCGTCTCGTGCCGGATCGCCGCCCTGGCATATCGGACGAGGTCGATCGGCTGTAGCCGCCCGTCCGTCATGGCCAGGTCGCGAAAGTTGGCCATATGCCGCCGCCCGACCTCTTCCGCCGCGGCGACGACCAATTCGAGCCGGGAATCGAAATGCCGGAACAATCCGCCTTTGGAGACGCCTGATCGCGCGCAGATCTCGCCGATCGAGGCGCGGTGATAACCGACCTCCTCGATCGCTTCGATCGTCGCGTCCACCAGTTTCGCGATGGTCGCGCCTTTGCGTTCGGCCTGCGTCCGCCGCGGCGGTGCCGTCACTTCGCTCCGGCCCGCAGGAACTGTCCGGTCCGCTGGTTACCGAGGACGGCCGTCGGCGCTCCATTGCCGAAAACCCGCTCACCGCCGATGAATACGGCGGTCACGGCGTCGTCGTTGCGATTCACCATGCGGGGCATGTTATCGAATTGGGCGACGGGGCTCTCGGCGTACGCGTCCAGTGAATCGTCGAGGTGTGCCGGATCGATGACGACGAGGTCGGCCCGATCGCCTTCGCGCAGGTGGCCCGCGTCGATGTCGTACCACTCGCCGAGTTCGCCGGTGAGGCGGTGGACCGCGCGTTCGAGGGTCATGAACGCGCGCCCGGACTGCTCGGCGTCGCGAACACGGCGCAGGAACCGCAGTCCGAAGTTGTAGAACGCCATGTTGCGCAGGTGCGCGCCGGCATCGGAGAAGCCGATCTGCACACCGGGGTCGGCGCCGAGTTTGTCGAGGAATTCCGGGCGATGGTTGGAAATCGTTGTCCGCCAGCGCAGTTTGGTTCCGTATTCGACGACGAGGTCCAGGAACGCGTCGACGGGGTGCACGCCCCCGCGGCTCTGCCCGACCTGGCCGAACGTCTTCCCGATGACGGTATCGTCCGGGCATTCGACGATCTCGGCGTCGAAGAAATCGCGATGCCACACCCGCATACCGAACTTCGCGTCGTACTGTTTCCTGAACTTACGACGGTATTCCTCGTTCCGCATCAGGGCATTTCGCTCGACCTGATCCGACAGGTGCAAAGCGGCCGCGCCCGCGCCGAATTCCTCGAAGATGACGAGGTCGATGCCATCGGCGTAGACCTCGAACGGCACCGGCAGATGTTGCCAGCGGAAGTCCCCGCCGAGCGCGTTGAGGGTGCGCGATATCCAACCCATCAGATACACCAGGAAAGGGTTGGCCTTGAGATCCGCGGCGGACAGCAGGCTTGTCTTGAGCCGCTTACGTCCGATTCCGAGCGTGCTCGATGTCATCGCGATGACGCTGCGCGGTGAGGTGATGTCGGGACCTGCCTGGAGGACACGACGGCGGCGGCGCAGAATCGCGTTGAGGCGCCGCCGCTCACGGGCCTTCGCGTAGGTGGACGGCAGAGTGCGCGAGCGGCAGAGGTCACCGTCGAGTTTGTCGAAAAGCAATTGCTGAGCCGACATTCCGACGAACCCCGCGTCGAGTGCCTCGACGAGCGCGGCTTCCATCGACGCGAGTTCGGCAGCGGTCGGGCGGACGTCGGCGCGTGTCGCACGTTCGAGTCCCAATTCCGCGCTCCGGATATCGGAGTGGCCGATGAATGCCGCGATATTGGGTCCAAGGGGAAGTTTCTCGAGCGCAGCGACGTATTCGCGTGCCGAGTTCCAGGTCTTCGTCTCGGTGATCGCGTCGATGACATGACGTCGCGGGATCGCTTCCACCCGGCCGAAAATGTCGCCCGCGACCGTGGCGTCGACGTGAACGGTCGACAGTGAACAGGATCCGACCAGCACGGTCGTCACGCCGTGGCGGACCGATTCGGTCAGCGCGGGGCCGCGCAGCACTTCGATGTCGTAGTGCGTATGGATGTCCACCATGCCGGGCAGCACCCACTTGCCGGTCGCGTCGACGACCTGCGCGCAACCGGTCTCGTCCAGGGTGTCCGACGTGACGACGGCGACCCGACCATCACGAATGCCGAGGTTCCGGATCGCCGACGCGGCGCCGGTGCCGTCGAACCACCGGCCGTTCTTGATGATTGTGTCGTAGCTCACCAGAACATAGAAACCTTTTGGTCGCTAAATTGTCAAGGGGTGACCGCGCGCAGCTTCAGCGATTTCCCCGGCTCGACGCGGATGTCGGTGGGGAAGCAGGTGGCGGTATCGCGCGGGACGACGGCGGCGATCACGGGTCTTCCTGTGACATTGCGCTCAGCTGTCCCGATCACGATGGACGAAATTGGGCCGGATGTTGTCGTCGGGTGCGTCGAAATAGCGGTGGAAGGTCGGCGTCAGGCCGGAGGAGATCGGCGGGTTGATCCAGGACCAGTCGGTGGGACAGGTACGGCCCGCCGCCGTCTCCATGGTGGCGTGGTCGCAGAATTGTTTGGCGACGGTGTGGTGGTCGACCACGTGGACGCCCGCCCTGCGATAGCTGTACAGCACCGCCCGGTTCAGTTCGATCAGCGCTTGATCGCGCCACAGGGTGCGGGCATGTGAGGTGTCCAGCTCCATCATGTCCGCGATCAGCGGCAGCATGTTGTAGCGGTTGGTGTCGCTGAGATTGCGCGCGCCGATCTCGGTGCCCACGTACCAGCCGTTGAACGGGGCGAACGGGTAGGTGATGCCGCCGATTTCCAGATTCATATTGGAAACCGCCGGTACCGCATGCCATTTCAGTCCGAGTCCGGCGAACGTGATTGCGCCAGGCGAGTTTGGCTCCGACCAGGATTTCCTCGGCCGTCTTGCACGTAGTCGCCGTGCTGTTCGAGTTGTTCCAGCGCCGTGCGGCGGCGCCGCGTAGACAGATGCGCCAGTTCGGGTTGCCGGAAGAAGTCGTCACACTCGCGCATACGGCGGCGTAGGTCCGCGATGAGGGGCTTCGGGGCGGTGGTGGTCTCGACTGATCTCGCCTCGGACATCAGCGCACGACACCGTGACCTCGATGCGTGGCTGCGCTGAGCGCGGTTGTGCGATTTCCCGATCGACCCCCGAAAGGCTCGAAAGGCAGAGTAGGCCGGGTGTGCTGGTCGTGTGCCCGGATTCGCGGTAATCCCTGTTCATTCGGCGATCGACGCGGCGTGGCGCCATGCGGTCGAACCGATCCGGCGGCCCCGCGGGAAGTCTCACGAGAGAGATGGAAGTCACAATTACCACACCGAGGTATGGCTGGTCCGATGGGTGTCCGCGCCTCTGGCAGGATGGAATACATGCTGTCTCGGCGAGAGGCATGGCGCTGGTTCTCCGGCGTCGCCGTGACCGCCGCACTGCTCGCCGGTGCGGCGGGGGTAGGCGCGCCCCGCGTGATCGCCGAGCCGGACCGGCCGGGCACCGGTTCGTCGCAACCTGGCGATCCGACCACCGTGCCGTCGGCGTCTCCCGAGATCGAGCGGATCGTGCCGATCAACGATCGCAGGCTGCGCGTGTTCGTCCGATCGCCCGCGATGGGCCGCAGCGTCGAAGTGCAGGTACTGCTTCCCCGTGACCAGGCCCGCAGCCGCCCCACCGTGTACATGTTGGACGGCCGCAGCGCGAACGCGGACAGCAACAACTGGACCGAACTCGGCCACGCCGACCGTTTCTTCGCCGACAAGGATGTCAATGTCGTGCTCACCGTCGGCGGGCCCGCCAGCTTCTACACCGATTGGCAGCGGACGGATCCGGTGCTCGGCACCAATAAGTGGGAGACCTTCCTGACGGCGGAGTTGCCGCCCCTGATCGATGCCGAATTCCATGGCAACGGTCGCGACGCCGTCATGGGGGTGTCGATGGGGGCCGAGGCGGCGATGATGCTGATGGTGCGTCGTCCAGCGCGCTACTCGGCGGTCGCGGCGCACAGCGGCTGTTTCTCGATGGGCACCGACGCGGGGCAGGCGCAGGCCCGCGCCGTCGTCGCCACCTATCTCGGTCAGCCGGACAACATGTTCGGGCCGCACGACGATCCGGACTGGCTGGCCCACGATGTGATCGAACACGCGGAAGCGTTGCGCGGCAAGACGATCTACCTGTCCGTCGGCAGCGGACTACCCGGCGAATACGATGTGCCCGGCAATCCCGACCTGCCCAGCATCATCGCCTTCGGCGGGCCACTGGAAGCGGGCACCAACGTCTGCACCCATCGGCTGACCGATCGTCTCGCCGCCCTCGGCATCCCCGCCACCGCGCATTTCCGTGCGACCGGGACGCATTCGTGGCCCTACTGGGCCGACGAACTCACGCTGTCGTGGCCGACTATCGCGGGCGCGCTCGGCACGTCCTGAGCGAAGCGCGCCACCACCGCCGGATCGGTGGCGAATGCGACGAACAGCTCGTTCTCGTGGGGGTCGCCGATGGTCACGCGAACACCGTCGACGCCGTACGGGCGCACCAGCACACCGGCCGCCGCGCTCGCCTCGCCGAAATCCACGCTGCGTTCGCCGAGCGGCAACCAGAAGAAATTGGTCTCACTCGGTGGTATGCGGTAGCCGGCCGCGAGCAAGGCGCCGCGCACCCGCTCGCGCTCGACGACCAGGGTGTCGGTGCGGTCGAGCAGTTCGTGCCGCGCCTGCAATGACGCGATGGCGGCGGCCTGCGCGACCCGGTTGACGCTGAACGGGATGTGCACCTTCAGCAGCGCGGTGATCACCACGGGATCGCCCACCGCGTAACCGACGCGCAACCCCGCGAGGCCGTAGGCCTTCGAGAAGGTCCGCAGCACAACGACGTTCGGCCTGGTTCGGCCCAGCTCCACACCGTCCGGCCGGTCCTGCGGGGTCAGTCGCATGTACTCGTAGTACGCCTCGTCCAGTACGACCAGCACCCGCGGCGGCACCGCGTCCAGGAAACGCGTCAGCGCCGCCCGGCCCACCGCGGTACCGGTCGGATTGTTCGGATTGCACACGAAGATCAATTTGGTGCGGTCGGTGACGGCCGCCGCCAACGCGTCCAGATCGTGCACGTCGCCAGGATCGAGCGGAACCGGCACGGCTTTGGCGTTGCCGACCTGTGTGACGATCGGATACGCCTCGAACGAGCGCCAAGCGAAGACCACCTCGTCGGTGGGCGCGTCGCAGGTGATCTGCACCAGCTCCTGCAGAATCGCGACACTGCCGCAGCCGACGGCCACATTGGCCACGGTGACACCGAGAAAATCCGCCAGCGCCGCCCTGAGTTCGCTCGACTGGTTGTCCGGGTACCGGTGCGCCAGTTCGGCGGCCTCGCCGATCGCCTTCGCGGCGGCGGGCAGCGGCGGCAGCGTCGTCTCGTTGCTCGCGAGTTTGACCGCGCCGGGATTGCTGCGGCCCGGGGTGTACGCCGGAATGGAGTCCAGATCCGGCCGGATATGCGGTGTCACCCCTCCACCCTAGGTGGCGGCGCCGTCCGTCTTCTCTGGTGGTCGTGATATCTCCCCGGTGGCCACGCGCCCGCCTACCGGCCGATATGAACCGAAAGCGGGATCGTGCCGGAAAAACCCGCGAGTAATGGCCTTCCACGTGCAATTTCTCGCGAATTTCGGGTCAGCGCCCTACTCTGGTTCCATGTCGGGTGTTTATGACGATACTGCCGTGCTCCGTCACGGCGACGACATGACGCAGCGCCTCGCCGCCGACACCAAGGTGCCCATCACCGTGGTCGAGCCGGAGGGATACGCGCGTGGCGGGATCGTGGTGCTGCATGAATCCCGGGAGCTCACGGGAACGTTGCTGGAACTCATGAAGGCGCTCGCCACCGAAGGCTGGACGGTGATCGCGCCCGACCTCTTCCGCCGGGCAGGCGGCGACCCCTCGCACGAGGTCTTCGGCGACCAGCTGTTCGCCGACTTCGACGCCTGTTTCGACTGGCTGATACAGCGCGGGGTGTTCCCCGACTGCATCGGCGTCCTCGGATTCGACCACGCGGGCACCGCCGCCTTCCTGGTCGCCACCAACCGTCCGGTCGGCGCCGCCGTCAGCGTCGCCGCACCCGGCATCGTCGAACCACTGACCCCCGAGGCCGACGCGCTGATCCGGGTCGCTCACGAGCTGAAGGCACCCTGGCTCGGCCTCTACGGCACCGACGATCCCGACACCCCACCCGCGCACATCGACCGACTCCGCGACGCCACCGCCCGCGCCTCGGTCGCCAGTCTCGTCATCAGCTATCCGGGTCTGTGCCACCGCGCCGACAGCCCCGGACACGACCCCGACGAGGACCATGCCAGTCTCGATCCCCAAGCGCGGATCTTCGACTGGTTCGACAGCAACTTACGCTGAATGACCAGGCGTTTTGTCACTTCCGCCGTGCCTGCTGTAACCTTCATGCTCGGCGGTTCGAAAGGGCCGGTGCCCTCGAAGAGAAGGCTCCAGGAGGCGTGCCAGAGCGGCCGAATGGGACTCACTGCTAATGAGTTGTCCCTTCACGGGGACCGGAGGTTCAAATCCTCTCGCCTCCGCCACACCCGGTTCGCCGGGTGACAACTGAATAACACATGCGCCCGTAGCTCAACGGATAGAGCACTTGACTACGGATCAAGAGGTTAGGGGTTCGAATCCCTTCGGGCGCACGCAGGTCAGAGGCCCCTTCCGCACCATGGAAGGGGCCTCTGCCGTTCTCTGACGACACTTCTTGACGACAATGCCTCAACCGAACAGGTCATTCATGCCGGTCACCGCGTCACGCTGCACCTGGTCGATCACATCCATGTAGGTGCCGGTCGTCACCGTGATCGAGCTGTGCCGAAGGATGCGCTGCACCGTCGCCGCCTCCACGCCCATCGTGAACAACATCGTGGCGCACGAATGACGCAGATCATGCAGACGAATCGGCCGGACACCCGCCTTCTTCACCAGCGCGGCGAAGGTCCGGTTCACGTTCCGAGGTTCGAGCGGAGTGCCACGAGTCGAGGTGAACACCAACCCGAGTTTGTTCGCCGCGGCAGCCCGTTCGTCGCTCAGTTGCTCCCGGCGGTGTTGCCGAAGTATCCGGACCAGCTCATCGGGCAGCGGCACCGAATCCTCCGACGCCTCGGTCTTCAGATCATGCAGTCCGAGCGAACCGTCGACCCGATACAACGCCTTCTCCAGATCGATTCGGCCGATCGCCAAGTCGACATCCATCCACCGCAGGCCCAGCGCTTCACCGCGGCGCAGACCGACCGCCAAGGCCACCGACCACAACGCGTACAGCCGGTGATCCTTCGCCGCGGCGAGGAACCGGGTTGCCTCCTCCGCCGTCCACGGCTTCTCCTTCCGGAGACCGCCCGCAGGCATCTTCACTTGCCGAGCAACATTGCGCGCCAGCACATCCGCCTCCACCGCATCTTGAAGCGCGGCCCGCAGCACCCGCAGGATCGCCCGCAAAGTTCCGGTCGACGGGAATTGTTCACAGCAGTCCACAGGCTTTCGTGCACAGCACCGCGCCCGCCCGTTCTCAGCCCGCTTCGCATCCTTGCCCTGCGCGCAGCACTGGCAGGACGAACGCAGCCGGTTCAACCACGTACGCACGTGATCGGCCTGCAACGCCCGCAACTTGTGCCGCCCCAGACCCGGAACCATGTACAGACGCACCAACGCCTCATAGGTGGCATAGGTCGTCGGCCGGACCTCCGGCTTGGCCGTATTGATCAGCCAGTGCTGAAGGTATTGGCCCACGGTGGCTGTCGTGACATCCACCGGGACACCGCGCCGCGCTAGCTCTTTCAGCCGCGTCCGCTCCGCATCAGCCTCCTCCCAGGTGGCGCCGTAAACACTGACACGTTTGCGTTTTCCGTCCGGGGTTTCCACGAACAACTTGAGTTCGTAGCGTCCGTCCTTCCGGGCGCCGATGGTTCCCGAGCCATTCGGATTGCGTTTGCGCGACTTCTTCTCAGCCATCACGCCGCCCGGTCGATCAGGTCGGTGAGGTAGGCGTCGAAGGATTGCCGAACAATCCGGCGGCACCGTCCGACCTTCACCGACTGGACTTCACCGGCCCATATCAGTTGATAGATGCTGTAGCGACTCACCTTCAGTTCGTCGGCCGCGGCTTGCACGGTCATGAATCTGTCTGCCATGTCCGATCCCTCCCTATGCTGCTTGCTGGATTGCCGAATGGTCTTGTGCGCCTGGGGGACCTGCTTCGAGCAGTGCGCGGTCGTACTCGGCGCGCCAGGCGATGCGTTGGGAGATCGCGGCCATGATCAGGTGATCCCGTGGAGGCACCGCCTTATCACCGGGTTCGACCGGGGTCACGATCACGTGGGTACGGTCGGGTTTGACGATGCCGACCGAGGCAAGGAGTTTCCGAACGAAATCGGCGCGGTCCTGTTTGTGGTCGGGCAGTGTCTTGCCGGACCAGCGGCGCGAGACCAGTACCCGTCGACCCGGCAGGCCGAGGGTGTCACGGCGGTGCGCTTTGCCCTTACAGCGACCAGGCACGGTCTTGTCGCTGGCGCCTTTTGGGACGATGCCATAGCGCAACCAGACACCGCAGCGCGGGGAACACGGGACGCGCTGGAGTTCGGCGTGTAACCGGTCGTAGTGCGCGGCGGTACGGTCGGAATCGGTGTGTAGGACTTCGCTGATGGATTTGGTCAGGTACTTGGTGACATAGCCGATGGTCTTGTCCGCCTCGGTGCCCGCGACGATTCCACGGATGTGGCGGGGGTCTACCTGCTCGCCGAAGCGCAGCACGTGTGCGGGCTCGATGTCGTCTACCGAGTCCATCACGTCCAGAGCGTCCTCGAATCCGGGCAGCGGACGCCGGGTCCGCGGATCGCAAAACGTCAGCGCATTGTCGTCCCACATCGGCACGAGGTCCCCGGTGTAGACGGGTCGGTCGAAGTGCGGCCACCACACCTGGTGATAGGTCGCGTCTGTCACCTTCCGCACCAGTTCGCGAGGGATGTCGGTGCGGATCAGGATGTGCAGGTGCGGCGCACCGCGTTTCTGGGGTTCCACGGTGGCGTAGTACTGGAGGTCGTAGCCGACAGCGCGGCGCATGTTCTGCATCCAGCGGTCGAACAGGCTGGAGAAGTGGACGATGTCGCGCGCAGCCTGGGTGTAGTCGTAACTGTCCGGGTGGGTGGGGGAGCCGTCCGAGCACACTTTGCCCTCGGCGTCGGTGGCGCCGTCGCGGTTGATGCGCCCGTAGGACGGCATGGTCAAGGTGATGAACATTCCCGGGCGATGCCCACCCGGATAGGCCGACCGGATCGTGTTCTTCTCGACCTTGAGCCGTGGAAGATCCGGTGCGTCCTGGCGCCGCCTGGTCGAACGCTTGCGCCGATCCTTCGACTTCGCATCCAGCGCCGGGAGTCGACCGCGGAACCCGATCTCGCGCACCTCGCGATCCAGATCCGCGACGATTTCCCGGATACCGGCCATCAGGTCGAAATCACCGTCATCGGCTGCGGTCTGGTACTGGTCGAACAGGTCGCAGCGTGCCGCAAGTAGTGCTTTCTGCTGGTCGGTCGGTGCCTGGGGTGCGTCGATCGGTTCGTGGTCGATGTGCCAGCCGTCGCGACATTGAGCCATGCGCAGATACCGGTTGTTGGCCGCGCAGCTCGGGCAGGTCGAGGCGATCGTGGATTTGCAGGGTGCGCCGATGTAGGACACCGACAGCGTGCGGGGATCCTCAGCGCGCATGGGGACCGGGCGACGGCACACCTTGTGGTCGTCGGCGAGGTCTTCGGCCACATCCCGGAAGTCCGGCAGACTACGACGCTGGGCCGCGGTCTGCCGGACCGGAACAGTGGAGAGTTCCACTGTGTTCACGCGGCCTCCTTCTCGTCCCAGCGCAGGACAGTCGCCGGGCGCGGCAGGGTGATCGGGTCCGCCACAGCACCCGCACGCCGGAACACGAGCTCGACCACGCCGGGACCGACGATGGTGGCGGCGCATCCCTGCGCACCGAACGCGTGTGCCAGATGCACCGCCCGACCGCGGTAGTCATCGGGGCAGTGACCCGGCAGCATCCGCAGCCGAACCAGATCGGTACCGGCGCCTATCTCGATGGCAAGCAGACGTGGCACGAACGTGTGTTCACCGTTGGTGACACTGAGCCCGCACGCGGTGAGCAGCCGAGCCCAACGCAACCGGTACCGGAACCAGCTCAGGAACCGGGTGCGTGCCCGGCGGGTGATCCACCGCTCGAAGGTCTGCGGACCTCTACGGCGCCACAGCACCATCCCCGCGGCGAACACCCCGACCACCACGACACCAGCGACCGGTCCGAGGAGGACACCGACCGTCACCGCGAGGACGAGGGGGATCGAGACCATCGGGAACAGCAGCACCCACCACGCCAGCACGGCCGCGACCTTGACGAGCGCCGACACGATCGCGATCAACGCGTTCACGACGGCATCGCTCGTATCATGCTGTTGTTCAACGTATTTCGTGGCCTTCATGATGCTTCCTGATCGAACAGAGCGAACTGGGTCGGAACGGATGTCTGGTCCTGGTAGCGCTTCCACATGTCGTGAGCGCTGTCGCGGAACACCACCACCGGCTTGTTCCCGCGTTTGCCGCGGTAGCTGGGCTGCTCGGCCATCAGCAGCGCTTGAGTCACGTTCTGGGCCTTCGGGAGCGAGCGAACTGTCTCACCGATCAGCACGCCCCACTCCACGATCTTGCGGGTGCTCATGCCGCCCACCCGCCATCATCGGAATCGGTGCCCCATGCCACGAACCCCCCGGTTTCGAGGCACAGGTGTACCGCGACCTCGATCGGGTCGGCACCGCGGCGTTCGAGGTGTCCACGTCGGCGGGCGGCGAGGTCGATCACGTTGTCCTGGTACGGGGCATCAGCGGTCGACGGCTTGCGGGTGTTGTTGGTGCGCTTCATGATTCAGTCCTTCAGGTCGATGTCGTTGATGTCGATGGCGCGGCAGGCATCGCACCAGACGCGGTCACCGTCGTAGAACCAGCCGACCGCCGCCGAACGGGCATTGAGGTAGTCCACGGCCTGGTTGACCGAGTCGAAGCAGATGCCTTCGCTGTCGTTCTCGGCGTAGATGTCGCCGCAGAAGTCGCAGTAGACGACCACGTGGGTTTCGGTCACGAATCCCCGTTTCATGCCGCCACCGGTCCCGCGCCGTCGCTGTCGTCCTCGCCGAGGTCATCCGGGTCGAAACCCGAGTAGTCGCCCTGCGGAGCAAGGTCGATATCGCGGGCCGGAGAGAAGGTGTCGACAATCCGATCGATGTCGGTATCGGAGACGTAGAACGCCCGCACGCGCACGAACTCGGTCGTGCCGTCCTCGCCGACGTAGCCGACACCGGGAGTGTGTTCGCTGATCTCCTCACACCGTGCGCCACGATCACGGGCGCCGTGCCCGTGCACCATCGCCGTCTGTGTCGGTTCGTCCAGGCGCAGCCCGATGCGAATCGGGAACAACTGCCGGTTCGGCATCGTCTCCTTCGACGGGTCCTGCAACGCCGCCACCACACTGACCGCCGCCGCACGCCCCTGCGACAGCAGCAGGCCGGTCAGACGCCGGAATTCCAGCTGCTCGTCACGAGTGGCATACGAGGACAGCGCCGCGGCTTCATCGATGACGATCAGGATCAGCGGGTGCTCGGTCGTGGGGACGTGTTTGCGGGAACCGGTGGCGCGCATGTGGGCGAGCCGTTCTTGCATCACCTGCACGCCCTTGCCCAGCATCGTGAGGATGGTGGCGGTATCGGTGGCGAACTCCACGAACAGCCGGTTTTCGCCCTTGCCGAACTCCGCACCGCCCTTGGGATCGCCGAGATAGACGTCGACCAGGCCGTCACGGATGGCCGGACCGAGCGACGCGATCAGCGACCACAGCACCGAGCCCTTCCCGGAACCGGTGGCACCGGCGAGCAGGATGTGCCCGTACAGGACGCGCAGGCGCCACAGGTCGTGGTGTTCGGTGATCCCGACCGGGACCGCCTCCAGGTTCACGCCGTTGTGAACCGTCACCGGCATCGTTGCCGGGGCGGCGAGAGTGTCGAACACTCGCACCTGGAGACGAACCACCCCCGGATCAGGGAAGGACACCGACACATCCGGGACCGCCAGCACTTGGGCGAACGCGTCCAGGACATCGGGGGCCGACCAGTCCTTACGGGTCTGACCGGCCATCATGAGCAGGTCGATCTGGAGACCGTGGTCGGTGTAGACCCAGTCCTCCACCGGCGGGAAACCAGAGTCGATCGAGCCGAGACCCAGCGCGATGAACATGTGCGCACGCTGGCGAGGATCGGCGATCACCAGCACCGCGGTACGCAGCTCCGGCGGTGCCGTGTCGGCGGCATCGCCCGGATGAGCAGGACGAGTACCGGCCCCGAGGGAGCGCAGCCACCACATGCCTACCGAGGCGGCGACCAGGCCACCGCCGAGGACGAAGGTGTCGAGAGAGGTCATCACGCCACCGCCTTCATCTGCTCGACGTGGCTACGGTCGTGTTCGGCCAGCGCGTCACCGAGACCGGCGAACATCACGCGGGCATCGGCAATGGTCAGCGAGATCCCCGACCCGAAGTAACCGAGTTCGACCCGCACCATCGGCGGGGAAGCCGGATCACTGACGATCGCGTGCGGCAGATAGGACACCGCTCCGAGTTCGACCGAGGGCATCAGGGTGACAAACGACTCGTACATGTCACATCCCCCAGTCATCGGAGCGGCGGTCGAGTTCGCAGAACAATCGGCAGCCCTCCGAAGCGGGCGGCGGGGCGGGCTCGGTGCAGAACATGACGCAGACATCCGGGGCGTGCTCACGCGGTTCATCGCAGAACATCACGCACTCGGCCGGAACCCTGTCCGACACCGGAGTATCGGGGGCCGACGCGGAGGCCAGCAACACCGCTGGTGCCATGACAGCGGCCAGGACGGAAGGAACGGCTATCGAGAAAACGGAGACCATCAGAAACTCCCAGCAGGGATCGCAGCGACCGGCAGCATGGTTTGCACCGGGCGCACGGGACGAACAGGAGCCACACGAACCGGGACCGGTGAGGCCACACGCACCGGGGCGTGTTCGGGTTCGGGAGCAGGAGTCGGAGAATCGAGGAGTTGCGCCGGGATCGTTTCGTAGTCAACGGTTTCCGACGCTGTCGCGGACTTGGCGTACTTCGCCGCCGTGCGAGCCGACACACCAAGTTCGCGGGCGATGTCGGCGTACTTCATGCCTTGGCCGTGCAGCTCGACAGCGCGAGCCACCGCCTTCGGATCTGTACGAGCGGGCTTCTTCGCAACCGGCTTCACCGGCGCCGTGACACGCGCGGGGGCGGTGGAGGCCACCGCATCGGAATCGGCCGACACAGGATCGACCGCAACCTCACCGGCCGCAGGCACCGCCACCGGAGCCGACTCCGAGACGACCTCCGGGCCACGATGGACTGCGCGAAACAACAGAGCTAGCCCGTGTGTGTCGGCGAGCAGGGAAATGGGTGCCACCGCCGCGACGATCGCCGCCGCCCAACCCGGCAACGGGTGACCCGAGGCCATCGCGTGAATGCTGTTGCCCGCCACCGACACCGCCGCACCGATACCCAGCACCGCCAGGAAGAACCGCTGCTCGCTCGACTTGCTCGGGGAAACGAGGACACCGAAGGTTGCGAGCAGGATGGTGCCGTCCACGATCAACGGGAACAGCCACGCATCCGACTTCGGAACCCGAGCGAGAACGGCGAGGTCTTGCAGGGTGGTGAACGAGAGCCGGAACGCCGCAGCACCGACCGCGAGGATGATGACAGCGGCGGACCAGCGAGCCCACTTCATAGCCGCCGACTTGTGCTGATCCGCCGCGCTCATCACGCCGCCTTAACGGCCGAAGCGGCTACCGCGGCATCGTGCTCGGCCAGAACCGCGGGCAGCTGCTCGGCCAACATGCGGGCATCCTCGATACTCAGATGCAGGTACGAGGACGACTCGCACAACACCACATCCACCGCCGCAGGAACGGTGAAACCGAGCTCCGATTCACGCTCGGGTCGGTACTCGGCGGCGATCCCGTCGAGGCCGGAAACGTGGATGCTGAAATACGACATGATCACGCCGCCTTGCTGGCCGGAGCCTGCTTGGCACCGGAGTTGTCACCCTTGATGCCCGTCGCGCGGACGTTGTAGCCGATCGACTTGAACTCCCCCGAACCGGCGACCTTCGGCTTGACCTGCAACCCCTCCAACTCGATCGGGGTCATACCGGGGACGACCTCGCCGACCGCGGGAACCGGCTGCACATCGGCGACGAACACCACATCGAAGCTGGCGTTCTTGGCGCCCATCGCGGTCGGATCGGTAACCGTGCCCTTCCACAACCGCTTACCGGTGCCGTTGCCCTCGTTGTCGAAATCGACCTTCTGACGCTTCGGCGCGTTGCGATCGGTGCTGAACTCCGTCACCGCCTGAATCTCACCCAGCAGGAACAACCCCTTCGGGAACGCCTCACCGAACGCCGGGGTGAACCACACATCCTTCAAAGCCATCGCGTTGTCTCCTTTTGTCGGTCACTGATCGCAATAGAACCAGCTCTATAGGAACACGCCTGCCACGGGAAATCAATAGAGGTGGTTCTATATGGCCGAATATACCGATTCGATGATTACAGCTACTCTTATGGCGCATACGTCGTAAGCAATTGGTTACGACGTAAGGGCAGGAGCAGGAGAGGACTTGATCGACATGAGCGGATACCGCGACGTGGCGGCCAGCCTGCGTGAGGCCATCCAACGAGGCGAGTACGTCCCGGGAACTACATTGCCCAAGCAGAACGAATTGGCCGAGCGGTTTGGCGTCAACATCAAGACGGTTCGGCAGGCGGTCGGACAGCTGGAGGCTGAAGGACTCGTCACTCCGATCCGCCGTCGAGGGACTGTCGTCCGCGAGCGCCCACCAATGCAGCGACTCGGGATCGCGCGCTATTCGAAGAAGAAGTGGAAGTACGGCGACACGGTCGCGTTCGTAGCCGACCGCGAGGCATCAGGTCGCCCCTGGAAGCTGACCGATCAAACGCAAACAGTCGCGCTGATCGAGGCCGACGCCGAGGTAGCCGACGCTCTCGGATTGAAACCAAAGTCACTCGTCTACGAGCGCGCCCGCACGGTCCGTGAAGGTGACCAACCCACTCACACGCTGACGAGCTACTACCGTCCTGAACACGTCCAAGGGACGCCGCTAGCGGATCCGACGCCAGGTCCGGCCGGACGCGGTGGAGGCTTCGCAGTCCTGACCATGCAAGGCTTTGAACCCGACCACATGACTGAGACGATTCTCGCGCGTATGCCTACACCGGATGAAGCCGAAACACTCAAGCTTCCGGCGGGCGAGCCCGTGATGATTCTGACGCGGCGTACCTATACCGCAGACGATGTCATCGTGGAATTCGCTCGTGGTGTGCACGCGGCTTCGCGGTTCACTTGGACCTACGATTTCAAACTGCCCGAGTAGGGATCGCGCCGCATGCCATCCACCGTCGTACCGGAAGAACTGCGCTCTGAAGTCGAGACTCTGTGGGACTACAACCAAATGCACCACCAGATGCGACCCGTCGACGTCGGTATCGGGTTGGGCGGGCATGACCTCGGCGTAGCCGACCACATTGCCGATCTTTACCACCGTGGCATGTTCCCGCTGATTGTCTTCACCGGCGCCAATGCGCCTGGCACCGTAAAGCTTTTCCCACGTGGGGAGGCCGTGCACTTTCACGACCGGGCCATCGACCTCGGCGTCCCTGACGATGCGATTCTGCTCGAACCTAAAGCCACCAACACTGGCGAGAACATCGACTTCACCCGAGCACTCCTCGAAGACCGCATTCCGGTGCGGTCGGTACTGCTCGTGTCACGCCCGTATCAGCAGCGTCGAAGCTTTGCCATCTGCCGAAAGCGTTGGCCGACAGTAGATGTCATTTGCAGCTCCCGTTCCCAGCCGCTTAACCAGTACATAGCGGGTATCGGCGATGTAGATCGGGTGATCAACATGCTTGTCGGTGATACACAGCGGATCTGGGTCTACGCCGCCAACGGGTGGGCGATCGAACAGGACGTACCTGCCGAGGTGCGCAAAGCCTACGCGCGGCTCGTTGACGCCGGATTCACTCGCCGCCTACTTCCCGAGTAGTCCGGCCCTACTCCCGACTCAAAACATCGTGTGCTCGGTGTCTTCGTCAGGCGTTGCCGAATTTAGCCATACAGGATCAAGAGCGCACCGGCGGCGCTACGCGCCGCCGCCGCGCCACGCAGCACCGCGGCGTCCTCGTCGCAAGCTCCTCGGCCACCGGAGCGGCGGCGCGTCGGCAGCGCTTGACCGCCGGAGCGCATTTGGTCCTCTTCGCGTGTTCTGGCATCCGCTTCGGCGACGTGGCAGCACGCGGACTGTTCGACTCTGGCCGCTTTTTCGTTCACCCGACAGTGCTGGGCACGACGCCAGCCGTCCCCGACTTGCTCTCCCGCCGCTCGCCCACGAATCCGCCGGCGTCGACCGTGGGGCCTGGCTGTGGTCCGGAAAGCGCAGGCGAGCTATCGAATTCAAGTACGGTCATTGCATGTCAGCGGACCGAGATCCTGATATAGCTCCAGAAGGTACAGCTCCCGAATGGGTTTATTCGCTTGGGATCATCGACCTTGAGACTGCCATCCAGCTTGCAAAGACGACAGAAAAACTAGTTCACGACGCGGCGAAGACCGTCTTGGCAGCCAACCCCAGAGCATCTGTCGCATCCATGGTGCTGCTCGGATTTGTGGCTCGCGCACAGGGCTTTGGTAAAGGAGTGATCACCGGTATCGCGACCAACAATCCATATGTGGCGTTCACCCTCATCCGGTCGTATTTCGAGAATACGGCGGCGATGCTGTATGTCATCGACAAGCCCAAAGAACTTGACCGGCTATGGGGAACAGCCCCGAACAGCCACGGCGTGTCGATCGGCAAGATCACGAACCACTCTGTGAAGCGATTTGCCCAAGCGAAGGGCACGTACGACGTACTCAGCAAGTATGCACATCCGCACTCGATGTCCCTGGTGGCATCAATGCAGCTAGATGGCAACGACTTCTCTTGGCAATCGGCACCTACGTTCAGAACTCCAGACGAAGCGCTGGTCGCGGCAGGTCTACTGCTCCAGTTAGCAAACGCAACGGTCTCGCTGATCCACGAGTACGCAAGTAAGCATCTCCGTGAAGAATAGGCGCGACCTCCGGCCGCGTGACCCTGATGGGTGGTGGCCTGCATTGTGATCCCACGCCACTCACACCTCAAGAGCGCCTACGGCGTCACTACGTGATCGGCATCCGCCGACTCTTGACCTGCGAGCCTCTGCGCGTGACGGGCAGGCCCTATGGGGCAGGCGGGTAGCCAGCCCCCGATCTGTGCAGGCCACCACCCATCAGGGCCAGCCGCTCATCCTTGACGACTCGACTGCAGTTCACCACCCCGTACACGCGAAACGCTCCGCCGCAGTCGTTGAAGTAACGCGTTACCTCGGCGTCGCACGGTCGTCACCATGGAAACCCGTGCAGTCTCGGTATTCAGGGTTCGCTGTATGTCAGCGCGAAACGCCGCCCGCATCTTGGTCAGCGTGTCAAGCGTCTGATCCTGGACGGCCTTCCACTCGGCAGAATCGATTTGTTGCATGTAGTCGAACTGCATCAGCAGCACCGACTGCCTGTGGTAAGCGAACCGAGTAACCATCACCGTCGGCAACAACTCCCTGCTGGCAACCAGCTCAGCTGCCGTAACAGTCTTGTCGACCTTCTTCCCGCCAGCGTCCCAATCCGCAATCAGTTTGCTGACCTTGGGCTTGTTTTTCTTGATTCTCTCCCAGTCGTATTCCCAAAGGTCGAGTGAAGATGCGAGCAAAGTGAATGCGTCACCGCACTCCTCAACCGCCTCCAACAACTCCGTGTACGCCTTGAGCCGCTGGTCGCGACTCCAATTGTTCGCTTCGCGCTGTTGAGTGAGCCTTGCACCCAAAACGGCACCAACCAGAGCAGCGACTACGGCACCTAGCGCAGCCATCGCGGGGATCATGGGATTCACTAGGTGTCCTAACTACTGCTTGGTGGCAAGGTCAGCGAGCACAGTGGGCCGCACTGTATCTCACGACACCGACACATCATGACAACGAATACCCGCAGTTCGTCAGCAGCGACCCGCTTTGCTCGAATGCCCGGAGACCGGGCGGGGTTGCCTCCGGAGCAGGTGTCCCGAGACGACAGTTCTGACGACAACAGCGACGACACCGGCGGCAACAACGCCCTTCGCGCCGGTCCGAAACTCGTAGTGAACTGGCATGTCCACGCCCTCGCCTGTAACTACGGATCAAGAGGTTAGGGGTTCGAATCCCTTCGGGCGCACAATATTCCCAGGTCAGGCCCGGTTGTCGGGCCTGACCTGGTTTGGTTTTCAGGTTGCGACCAAAAATACGCCAAGAATTCCGGCTAAACATTAGATCACGCGCGTTGCTGCCCGGTACCTTCTCCGGAACAGCTGACGAGTCAGGCGCGCGTTCCGCTGATGCTACGTAGTGCCATTCTGCGCCCGGGGGAGTCCCAATTTGCTGCGCCCAGACTTGGCATCCGCCCTCTGGGTGGATGGACCATAGTGGGCGGGGGCGCCTACCATGCCAGTGGTGTCGAGGTCGGCGACTGATTCCATGACAACTCCACAAGGTGACAGTGGTTCGGCTTGGCCGACTGATCCCGTGCCCGCGCGGTGTAGCGAGATCGAACACGGAAGGTCCCGGACTGCTCCTGTGCTTGTGAAGAAGGGGTACACCGCGGGATCACTACGAATCTCGCCGCGAACGCGGTGTCGGGCTGAGTCCAGCAAACAACCTCTACCGTGGTCCGCCTCACACGCGGAAGGTAGCTGGTTCGAAACCGGTTGGGACCACTTCACCCCTCCGGAGTTTCACCTGTCAGAGGGGCGGATCTGTAGGTTTACAGCTGTGCCGAGGCTGAGGATGTTCTCGATTTCATGATCGAAATCCTGGAAGAGGTCTACCAAAGTCCCGCTCGGGTGAACCGACAGAGGGCTGCGCGGTAGGCCAAGAAAGCCTCAGCCACTCCGTAGCAGTTCAGGCCACTGACCTCCCCTGCTTCCTCATACTGGCCATCCCTGAGCGGAGGGAGGTCGTGCCAAGGGAACTCTTTCCCTTGGCTCGTCCGAGTGGGGTCAGACAATCGAACTATGAGGAAGGGCACTAACAACCGGCACGGGCATCAATCTCGGCGACCCGACCAGCTCACACGAATCCCCCGGCGGGAGAATGTCATCCATGCACCGGGTTGACATCGCGGCTGAGTCGCTTCGCACACTCTTCGTCGAGATGTACTGGGAGCATCAACTCCTGTCCTGCGGGACAGCATTCTACTACATCTGCGATCGACAACCGTTTCTAGTCACGGCGTGGCACAACGTATCCGGACGACACGCGGTGTCAGGCGCATTTTTGTCAGATCACAGTGTCGATCCGACCACTGTGACGGTCCACGACCGCGTCAAGGGTGCGCACATCGGCAAGCTGGGTAAGCGTGATATTCGGGTTGTGAGCGACGATCAAAAGCCGTTGTGGTTGGAGCATCCGAGCCTCAGTCTCGATGTCGTGGCGTTGCCCGTCGCGCTCGATCCAGTCTTCCTCTGCGACTCGTGGACCGCGGATCACCCTGCCGTTGCGCGTAACCGCCTGTGGGTTACAGATGACGTTTCGGTCGTCGGGTATCCATATGGGCTGAAAGGTGGCGTTGACCTGCCATTGTGGGTGCGTGGAACGATTGCGTCCGAGCCTCATATCCCCTACCAGGATCGTCCTGTCTTCCTCGTTGATAGCCGCACGCGGAAGGGCCAGTCGGGATCGCCTGTACTGCTGTTCTATAGGCCCAACACTCAAATTCCTGTTCACGGGGATAGCCGCTTTCGTACCTCGGAAAGTCCCGTATCCCGGCTAATCGGAGTCTATTCAGGCCGAATCAGCGCTGAGTCGGACCTTGGCTACGTTTGGACAGTTGAAGCGCTGGACGAGATCTGCCGTGACGGCGCACCCGGCAGCTACAATCCACCTCTCAAAAACTTAGCTGGAATTCACAAGCCGGAATGAGCTGAGCTTGATGATCCTCGGTTAGCAATCGACGCCGCCTCTGGAGCGAACGTCCAGCGGAACAGTCGGTAACCGGTCCAGGCTCGACGATGCCAAATTCCTACAACCGTGCTCCCTTTTGCAGGTTGCACTGGCGGCAGAGGATCTGCAGGTTGTTCACACTGGTCGCGCCGCCGCGGCTGAGTGGGATCATGTGGTCGAACTCCAGGTAGTGGATGGCACCACATTGTCGGCATCGGCCGCCGTCACGTTGATATACCTCGGCCTTGACGTGTGGCGGGATCGAGCGGCTGTCGCGTTGCCCGGGTGCGAGGACCAAACGTTTGGCGACGCGAAGCGCGCCCTCGAGAACCGCGGCGACCCATTCGGGGTCGTTTACTTGGTAGGTACCGCCCCCGCGGGCAGTGGTCGCGGACACCGTGACTTTGCCGTATTCGGCGGTGACCGACACGATCTTGGACCACGGGAGTTCGCTGCCCGCGCCGGAACCGACGAACCGCAGCTTCTTGTTGCTGGCGATGATTCGTCCTGGCGTGTGCATGGGTCCCTTGGCCAGATACTTGACGTGCAGGGCGTCGGTGTCGAGGTAGGTGAACTCGTCGGCTTCCAGATGTATGTGCGGCGAGCGCGCCCGAGGCAGCTCCCCGGACCGCACCTGGGTAAAGGATCGGCCGCGCAGCATCCGGCGGCGGAGCTCATCGATATGGCGTTGTGCGGTGTTCAGGTTGGCTGCTGCGCTGAGCATGGCCACCGCGCGTTCGAACTCGTTGAGTTCGTGTTGCTCGATCTGGTTGTCGGCGAAAGCGAAAGTCACCACACGCTCGAGGTGTGCGATTGCCAACGGGGTCAATGCTTCCCTGCCGGTATCCACGCGCACCTGATGGAATATCAGCGAAATCCACAGCGCGTCCCATTGCGGCCCATAGGGTCCGGTTATGGCGAGTATCTGCGATGCTTGGGTGCGCCAGCCTTGCATGATCTGCCGAACATCGTTCTCGCACCAGCGGCACGACCGAGTCCCGCCAAACAACGACTGCCCGACCTGACGCCCGCATCGTTCGCAAACCCCTTGTCCAGCGGGAAATATCTGACGACGGCCCGCACTCCAGCCGTTCTGCCACCAGCGGTTCCAGCCAGGGCGGTCCGGGTCGGCGTACCAGCCGGGTTGCATATTCAAGGCTCCAGGTGTCAGCGTTTATGGGATCGCGCCAGTCACACCGGTGACTGATCCGGCTCGGCCACGATACTCTCCTCTAATCCTGAACGCCGCGCCACAATGCCCCGCGACTATCGAGAGCGGAAGTGCACCTTGCACACTCGGTTCAGATCGGCATAGCGCTATCTCTTGGAAGACCGGTCCGCCTCTGGGCTGTTGTAGAACCGACAGACACCAACAAGCTCGACAGTGCGGCTCGAGCGTGGAAGCCTTTGCCGACAACAACACCGTGTTCGCAGTCGGGCCCCGGCAGCCCCACGTGTGTCGGCTGCCCATCCGTGGCGATGTGTCGAAGCGTTCGACAATGGCCGCTGTTCGGTTTCAAATCGGTGGCTTCGCACCTGCCAGATTGTCGTAGATGCCAGGTCGTGTCGTTGGCCCTGGCGACGTAGTCCATTCCATTTCGCCTCGGCGAAACCTGTAGCGGGGTCGACTCGGCCCCCTTCGCCCGCCCCGGCCGCACGAAAAGCGCGTCGTTGCTATGTGGAGGTTCTGGGTAGTTGGTGGGCGATTCGTCTTAACGTGAACGGCGGGAGGCTCCAGCATCCTGGCGTGCAGTGTGCCCGACCCAGTTAAGGTGATTCGTGTCCGTCCCGCAGAAGCATCATTACGTGCCGCAGTTCTTGCTGAGGCGGTTCGCCGACAACAACAAGAAGCTTCTCGTGCACAGAACCGACATCGAGGAGACTCCCCGCTGGGCACCGGTGCGAAAACTTGGCCAGACCGTCGAGGGGCATACCTTGCATTGGCCCGGTCGTGAGCCCGACCACACCAGTCTAGAAGCCGGTATGGGTTCGATCGAATCAGCCGTGGGCAAGGTGATTGCATCATTGGTCTCGAACAAGGGCTGTACCCTCTCCGAGGAAGCCCGTGAGGTGTTCGGATTCTTCATCGCTATGCAGTGGTATCGATCTCGCTTCCTACTCGAACTGCTCCATCGCAGCGTTTTGGATCCAGATGCTCCGGTCGACGAACTGGCCCGGTCCATGGGCATCCGGCAGATTCGGAATGTGCTTGAGCCGTGGTTCGCTCGGAACGACGACGAGTGTGATCCGAAAGATCGTTACTGCTACATCGCAAACTATCTCCAGCGCGGCCCGTGGTCGTGGCATCTCTATCGGCCGACCGGCGCCAACCTCGTGGTAGGAGACAACATCGTGTGCATGTGGGGCATTGCCGCAGGTGAGACCAGCAATGTGCCCGAGATCTGGACCAAACACGGCGCGGGGGTCGGTTTCGCCACCTGCGGGCGGATCACGATGCCACTCGCACCGAACCTTGGTCTGATCATTGTCCGCAACAACAGGCCGGATCTCCGGGCAGTTGATGCCGCGGGGTTCAACCGCGCCACGATTTTCAATTCCCGCGAGTTCGTTGCTCATCACACCGATGGCCTGCAGAACACTGCAGTGCAGCGATCATTACTCGACGATGTCCGTACGCAACGCACGATCCTGCCGATTCTGCACGGTGCCGCGCTCAGCGCAGCAGACAAGGATCGCGGCTCGGCTCAGCGTCAAGCGCCTACTGGCGCACCGTTTCCGCAGCCATTCGATAAGGTGTGAATCGGCCGCACGACCTTACTCTCGAATCGGGCAAATCCAACATCTAGCCATCCCCGGGTCGTTGTCGCAAGTTTGTTCCTCGGCAGCACGCGCAAATAGGTAGCTAAACGCCTGGTTCCCATTTTCGATGTCTCTCGAGTCCAGGGCGCATCGAACATGGGAACGGTGATCGCCTGGGGATTTCGGGCGGTCGGTCGGTGATTGAAGTCAATTACTCGCCGTGGCGTGCGGGCTGTCGTGTTGGTGGCATCGCGTGAGGTGGTGTGACTAGAGTGTCTGCTACGGCAGGCACAGTCGTGTATGTCGAAGCTCCCGCTGCTGGTTGGGCGCGAGCCGCTGGGGACCGGATGTACAGGTTCGAGTTGTGTAGTCGTGGAGCCACATACGCGACAACGTAGCCTGACGACGTGACTCCAAGCTCTCGCACGGCCACACCCCGTACTCGGGTCGTTGTCGTGGCCCGGAACAGCGAGACCGAACTGGATGGTCAGTCAGTTGTGGTGGGCCCAGGGCCGATCGTCTTGAGCGTGACCGGCCATACCAGCAGAAGGATCCGAGTCGATGGCGTCGACCGTCGCCTCTCGGCGGGAATGACCGGTCTTCTTGCGCTGGACTACACGCGATCGACAGGTTTCCACCGAATTGAGGTCGACGGTAGAGCCTACTGGTTCGCGACCGAGGACCAGAAGCTGCGGCTTGATGGCATGACGCGGATGTTAAGCCATCTCCAAAACCTCGGCACCGGATGGACTGGACAGGCGCTCTTCTCTGACGGCAGCGGCTACCTTGACCCTCATGTCGTTTACGGATGGTTCGACGCTAACGCTGATGAAGCATTTGCCGCTATAGAGACCGTACTCACCGCCCCGCGGACTGAGGAAGTTTCAGTTCGAGTGCTGAGCCGCCGTGGCGGAAGCTCGGTCCTCACAATCCCGACGATGCGATTTCTCAGGTCTAACCCAAAACGGAACTTCGTCGAGCAAGAGGGTGGGCTGCTGAATGAGGCAGGGAAGTTCTACAACCCGACACGGGTTGTCGCACGCCGTCGCCAGCGCACCGTAGACACGGTGTCCAACCGTCGCGCCGTGCACCTCCTAGACCTCATTGGGCAACTGCTGTCCGATCTAATGCGCTCGCAACTCCCCGCCGTGCCCCGAGCTCGGTGCCGGTTATGGCGCGAGCGTGTCGGCCGGCTCCTGACGCAGCCGCTCGCGGTCAAGTTCCGGATGAGGCCGAGTGCGCTGGCATTGCCCCGCAGCGGACCAGAGTTCACCGATCAGAGCTATTGCAAGGTCTTCGACCTCACAAGGACGGCTAGAGACTTCGGCTGGACCGCCAGTGCCGACCCCGCCCGTCGTTATAGCTACATCGAGAGCGCCGATAGGATCTATCAGGCTTACGCGGCGCATCGTGTCGCGTCGGCGCTGGGCCTGGAGCAGACCTCCAGTGTGTTCGGGTCCGCTCCCCTCGCCTTTACAGGTGCCGAGTTCGACCTGTATTACGACACTGCACCACCGGCCACCGTCATCGCCTCCTGGAGATCGAAGACGATGGCCCCTGACGCATCTAAGCCCGACCTGCTCCTCCACGAGAAGTCGACCGGCAGAGTCGCTGTGCTCGACGCCAAGTACCGGATCGGAAGCGATGGCAACGCGTCAGAAGACAGTCGAAAAGAGGTCGCTGCCTACCAGAGCCTCTACGGACTCTCCTCGGTCGTGATTCTCTATCCGGGTGCGGAGAAGAATGCGAGAGTTATCACCGACCATGGCAAGAGCGTGGTCGAGATCCCCGTCGTCGGCCCCGACGATGGGCTGGACCAAGCGCTCGTCTACGTCCTGGAACGCCTTCAGACGCCTCCGTATGTCCGCGATCAATCAAAGTAGTGGCAGAAGTTCGTCGCTCGGCCCAGACATCGCCTGCTCGATGAGCCGTCCAATCTCCCCGGAATTGGGCAGGGTCGCCGCCGCCGCGTAGAGCGGCTGAGCGTCGGAGTGCTTCCCACGGAGTTGGTGCACGATCTTATCGGCAACGGCGTTTCCCAGGGCAGTCAGCTCGGCCTCCTCGTCGCGCTCCGCCATCACAAGCGCCATCACAACGTCGCGCAGGATTCCGAGCGTGAACCAGGATCGCCCGCTCGTCGTCTCAAGCACGGCATTTACAACGCTCACCAGCGCCTCCTGCGCGGCCTCGCTGAAGTCCTCGATGTCGGAAACCGATCGGAGGGCCGTTAGCCTGAGGGAATCGAAGTGAGACGCGCGTCCCGCGCGTTGCCTGTCTTCGACGCGCTCGCGCTCGTTGCGGATCATGCCCTTGACGACACCTGTCACAGCGGTGGTCAGGTCATCCTCGTACCTGTCGCCGAGGACGTTCGGCATCGTGATCGTCGTGGATCTGCGCTTCGTCGGCGAACTCACTCGGGTACGAGTCTCTGGCTCGTCCCGGAACGAGTTGCAGGTCGCTATGACAAACGTATCGATGGGCAGGTTCCTGACCTCGCCGTCAGGCAGCCGGATGATTCGTTCACGCTCCTGAGTAGCGACAAGCACCGCGGACAGATAGGTTTCCACGGAGGCCAGGTTGAATTCCTCGAAGATGACGACCCGCGCCTCAAGTGGGGAGTCGTCGAGCAGGATTTCGCGGGCGAAGTCCTGGAGATGCATGGTGCCGTCGAGTCTCTCATATCCGATCAACTCGGCCTCATCGAAGTCGGCACGGATCGGAATCAGCAGCGGAGCGTCAAGGTCGAACTCCTCCTCCATGGCGCTTCCAAGAAGCGTGGCGAACATCGTCTTTCCGGTGCCAGGCTGGCCGACGAGCACGACCAGGTCGCCACGAAGCCAGGCAGTCAGGACGCGCCCCACGAGCCCGCCTGGTAGCTGGAAGCCCTGGGCCTCGATTCGGGCCTCCAACCGCCCAATGACGGTCGACAGGTCGTCGGTGACTGTAGGGGCTGGAGGCAGCACTCCGAACTGCTGATAGGTCTCGTCGGAAACCGCATCGACAGCGAAGGGAATCGCTCGGTACTCGTCCGGAATCTCGTCCAAAAAGATAGTCCCGACGAGGTCGCCGCAATCAGGACCGAATTCGTGCTTGAACCAGGCGTCGAGTTTGTCGATGTCCTCCGACCTTGAATTGCGGCCTGCAGCGCCGAGGACGGCGTCGTCGAGCGACGATGTGTCGACGTCACGACCGATCCACAGGGCGAGGTCGATCAGTCGAACCGGCTTCTTCGTCTCAGCCAGCAGCTCTGCTCCAGCATTGGGCGTCAAGCCCCAGATATCCACTGAAAGGCCGGTCTGAGCAGGCTTTCGCTGGACCAGCACCTGGCCCCGGCCTGCGCGCTGTCCGCGTTGTCGCTGGAGTCCGCCGCCAGTGAACTTCCGCGTCTGCCAGTGCGTGTCATCGCTCCAGATTGCCCGGTACGGGCGATGCGGATCGGGGGCCCCGGGAAGCTCGTAGAAGTCCTTAAGGTACCGCTCCTCGACGCCGCCGCCGTAAGGGATTTGGTCCTTCGTGGCGTCTACGCCTCGGCGCTTTGCCTCTCGTAGAAGTGCTGGGAGCGTCACAACAGTCAAAGCGTGGGCCCCTTCGATGGACCTCACGGCTTCTAGGAGAAGGTGAGCAGTCACGTACGGCACGGGTTCACGTTACTTGGGAGATGCCAACGTAGCTCGCACACCCCGACGCGGAATCCGCTATTCGGTCGGTTCGCCCAGCCGCTCCATATTCTCCGAGATGAGCGCACAGAAATCTGGATTGAGTTCGATGCCCACTGATGATCGGTTCATCTCGTCGGCGACGTACATGGTTGTGCCGCCACCGACGAACGGATCGAGGACTGTTCCACCCTCAGGGCATCCGGCCGCAATGCACCGTTCGACGAGCTTCCGGGGGTACGGCGCGTAGTGCGTTCCACGGGCGAGCGACCGTCTGTCGGGTTCGATGAACCAGACATCCTCCTCGCCGTCCAGGCCGTCTCGGTCGAAGAAATAGCGGGGGGACTTGGACAACAGGAAGATGTGCTCGTATTTGCGCCACGGACGGTCCTTGCTCGTCGGCTCCGGGATAGCTGACTTGCGCACCCATATGATGGTGCTACGCAGCGTCCATCCATCTTCCTGGAGGGCGAGAGCAACGCGCCAGGGGATGCCGATGAGCGACTTACGGGGAAGTCCCAAACCGGGCCCGTCCACCGCACGAAGGCCCGGCAGGCGGCGGCTGCGGTGCTTGTCGTCCTTGCCGTGTGGACGACCCTTGGCGTTGTAGTAGGTGTCGCCGAGGTTTAGGAAGACAACGCCGTCCTCGGCCAGGGCTGGCTTGATAGCTGCGAAGGTCTCACGGAGGTTGTCCACGTAGCCGTCGATGGTGGGCTCAAGCCCGAACTGGCCGTCGACCTCGTAGTCCCGCTGCCAGTAGTAGGGCGGGCTAGTGATCACACAGTTGATCGAACCGGGCGCGAGGCTGCTCGCGACCTCCTTGCTGTCACCGTTGAGGATCGTCCACAACGTGCCGTTTCTCCGCTTGCCTGAGGCATACAGCGAATCGTCTTGGTTTAAGGCATCGTCACGCACAGCAGGCAGACTTGCAGAAGGCACCGACATGCCGCCAGTGTAAGATATCTCCGACGGTCTGCCGCATCCGGCTCCGCGTGTCGCGAGGGCCCTCGTTATTCCGATTGCGTCTGCAGCACCGTAGGCTGAAGCGTGTCGAACCCTGCCGCGTCCGATCTGAGAGCCTTGGCCGAGCACCTTGTCGGCCCAGCGGAGATCGGAGAACTTCTTGGCATCGACGCGAACACGGTGAACGTGTGGAAGACCAGGCACGCCCACTTCCCGACACCTGTGCGGCGGCTGCGGTCTGGGGATATCTGGGACAGGCGCGAGGTCGTGGCATGGGCGACGGCAACGGGCCGCTATCCGGCCAAGACGGAAACCGCGAAGCCTGCGCCAAAGCGTTGACCCGGCGACGTGGCCGCCATCCGTGTCCTGTCTACGGGTAGGGCTAAAGCGCGAATCGCTACTGGACGGAAGTGTCGCTCGCGGCTTCGGACCCGTATCGGAGAAGCAGATTCTGCGCCATGCCCCTGCAGTGCGGGGGCGCGCTGTCGACGACTAGGTTGCAGGCTTCGCTTATGGATACGCGGCGTACGAGTGGCCCGCTCACATACCGCTGGTACTCGCCGACGACCTGCGCTGCACTGGTGTCCAGATCGTGGGTCAACACAAGCAGAGTGACCGGCACTGCGATGTCGAGGGACATCGCGTACGAGGTTGCCAGAGCATGGATGCGCGCGAGCTGATTCACGCGACGCTCGCTGAGCGCCCATGACGGCTCCGTCCAGAGCCCACTGCGACTGGCCAGGTCGCGGTAGGGCGCGGTCGCGATATTCACACGTCTGCTATTGAACCTGTCCGCGTACTTGACCTCGATCGCAATCGCCTCGGGTCCGCGATCGCCGTGCGCGATGATAAGAGCGTCGATCCTAGTCTGGTCATTCAGGTGCAGGCTGCGACGAGCTGGCGCAAACTCCAGCTCGCACATCTTGATGACCTTGAGGTCAGGGCGTTCGAGCCACACGCTCAGGCATCGGAGGAGCCACCCCGCCTCTTCCTCAAGGAGGCCAAAGAGGTTGATCGACAACGCTTGGCTGGAAGTCATGTACGCACTGCAGCGCGGGTCGATCCCCCAGCCCGCCGCATGACGATTCCTGTAGAGCTCGAGCGCCTTTGGTGAACTGAAGTTCAGCCCGGCCGCAGAGTCCTTCTCGCACAGAATACTGCCGAGCGGCCGTGCCGATATTCCGTTGGTACTACCCCAGCTGGGTAAGCCCAGTACTACCGCTCGATACCAGGATTGGTGGAGCCGGAGACGACGGAGAAGCGGACCATCGCCTGGGTTCTGTGGCCCGAGGCCGTGTTCCGATTTCATCGTGCTGGGACTCCTAGGCGGATGTGCTGGGCTTGCGAGAGGCGGGCACATGTGGCGTCAAACCACCAGTGCATTCGACATTTCGCGGAGCCGCGTCGCCATGACCGGCTAACGCGGCCGCATATGACGACGGCCCGGGGCGCCACCTTATCCGCGACCTACGCGTCGTAGTCGATCGAGGACCTTGTGCGCCTCGGACTGGCAGGCTGTCAGCGATCAGCCGATTCGCAACGCTGCCATCCCGATCCTCACCTTCACGCAGTCCAGGAACAGCGCCGGACACCGCGTCCATCGGACGGTTCTACCAGGGCCATACCTTCAATCACCCGGCCTGCAATGGTAGACATCGTCGATTGTCCGCGGCCACTTTGAAATCCGTGTGGGTGGCCAGTTGCGAGTCTCCACCTACGGCTGTTCTGAGCCCCCGGCAACCTGTCAGAATCCCGTCTGGGCGTCCGCTCATTCCGATTGCCGGATGTCAAGAGCGTTGTGCAGTGCGGGTGCTCTGAGGTCTCTTGGGCACTCGACTCTCTGGATTTGCAGTTCCCTGACCTGTGTAGATGTCGGTCCATCTCCCGCGATTGCCAGTCGCCGAATCGAGTAGATTCGAAGGGCTTCTCGTGGTCCTAGCTGGTGCGGTACGTCCGAGTGGAGGTCTCCATGCCGAAGTCCGTCTCCGAATACGCGGATGACACGACGTTCGAGAGGTACGTGCTCTCGCGCGCCACCCCATTCTTTCCCTCATCGAATGGTGGGGTCGAAATCTTGCTCGACGACACGGGCACGCTGGGCATCAACTTTATCGTCACCGTGGCCGACAGTACGACGTGCGCAGCGGGTCAACACCTCACTGCGCAGGATGTGTATCCGCTACTTTTCGGGGCGGCTTGGAAGGTACTCGACCTATTGATGGAGCTTCGCCTCCATGAGGACGGTGTACAGCCGGAGCGTCAAGGCGAGTACACGATTACCCAGAAGGTAGGGCGGGCCAACAGCGGGAACCTCGGGCCAGCGAACCCGTTGAAACCTTCTGTCTGGCGGATCGTCATGGGAGTTTACGCAGCCACTGCGGAGCTTCGGCACTCGCTCGTCCACAGCGGGATTCGAGTCGACCTGAATACCGCGAATTTGATCGCGATCAACGCTGCAGGGACTCTAGATCGGCCCATGACCGTTGCCGAGCAGCGGGCGTTCTGCCGATCAGCCGCAGGCATTGCACAGGCGGTGATCGACCAAAAACAGACCAGGCGAGATGACAAACGACTGAAATGGCTGCTCGACCAACTCGCAGCCCACCATCGCAAGCCAGTGTTCAACGTCGCTCTCCATCGATCGGTTCATTCCTGTAATCGTCCTACCCTGTACACCGAACGCAGACCACGAGATCGAACTTGACGGTCGACATCTTCGCGGCCAGGCATCTCAAAACTACCCATCCGCGTCGCATTTCGATCTTGAGGTCCGGTTGACCGATGGTCGAGTCCTGTCCGCTGCGCTGGAGGAAACACCGAAAAGTTTGCAGATCATCCGAACTGATCGACCCCTTCCTGAGTGGTTGCGCTGGAACTAGGGCCGTGCTGTTCGAGCGAGCACCGCCAGTTATCGTCCGTTTTCGGGCCCCATTCAACTAGCAAGTCCGATCCGGGACCTTCCGCTGGCGAGAGCCCGACCGTCCGCTCGTCTCGCGTCTGGTTGGGGGTCGCAGTAGCATTTGTGAACCGGCGGCCGAGGCAGTGCACCAACGGGTCAAAATGGGACCACTGCAGACGGTGTCGTGGTCGCGCCAACCCGAAAACCAGCGGAACGGCGAGCGATCCGCGAATCGCCCGCCGCACTCCGGCAGTGTTCAGAAGGTTGCATGGTGACCTCAGACCGAGGTCGTGGTGAGCGGTAGGCGGCGGGTTCCGGCGAGGAGTTCGGCGGCGAGGTCGGTGTAGGCGATGGCGAGGTCGTCGACGAACTCGGTCGCTTCCCAAAACACTTCGTCGGGGCCTGCGGCGAGGGCGGTGTAGGTGTGGGCGGTCAACTGGGCGAGGCGGTCGATGACTTGGCCCATCGTGTGGGTATGGACCCGCGCGGTCGGTAGCGGTTGCGGGCTGACCAGCAGCACCCAGGAATCGATGCGGTTCATCAGCCGGGCGCGATGTCCCTCGATCCGGGTGAGTGCGCAATGCGGTGTCTGTTCCCGGCCTTGATGCAGCACGGCGAGTTCGGCGGCGGCGCTCAGGACCGGGTCGTCAGCGGGTAGCGGGAAGCCTCGACAGGCGGTAAGGAGTTCGTGCTTGTCCGGCAGCATGGGGCGTTTCATCGGGTGCCGCCCCCGAGGGCGGGTAGGCGGCGGGAGCGCTGCGCGATGGCGGTGACCAGGTCGGTGTAGTTATCGACCAGCTCCGCGAGCTGACACCAGCTTTCGTGCACCCGTGGGTCGGATACATCCACAGTCATCAACAGGCGATAGGCATGAACCTGTGCATAGGCGAGGCGGTCGATTACCGTGCCCAACGTCTCAGTATGCAGCGTCGCAGACGGATGCGGAACCGGCAGGTGATCACCCACCCACACATCCACCGCGAGGACGAGTTCGGCTCTGCGGCAGCCACACCCGGAATCGAGACCCGTCAACCGCCGGTGATACATCACCCCGAACTCGTGGGCCAGATCCGCCAACCGGTGATCGCCGAGGTGATGTCCCCGGATCGCCGACAACAACGCCTCACCTGGCAACAACGCCGTTTCCGGCCCCTCCCAATGAAATTCGGACACATCTGATGTGACGTCCATCGGTCACGTCCACGCCGTCGACAACTCGACCCGGCCGACCAGATCACGCGCAGCAGCGATCACGCTGGAACGCGACGGTATCTTCTGTGCCTCGACCGGCTCGGAAATCCACCGCCACCCCGTCGGGTGATCACTCATCGGCAACCACACCCGCTGCCCGGAATCCAACAGACGTACCCCGTGATCGCGCAGACTGTCCAGGGTTCGGTGCGCGACCTTCCCACCCCACGCCGGACCCACGAGAAACACCCACTCCTCACGGCGGGATCGTGCGTGGGTCAGGATCGGCACGCACTCACACCGGGAGTCCTCGAGCAGGGCCTGATGAACAAGTCCGCCCAGCTGAGAAGGCATCGCCACCGCCCCCGAGGTGCGATCGGCGATCACCGCCACCCGGTCGAAGGCGACCGAGACCGGGATCCCCATCCGGCGATAGATGTAGGCGACCTCGGATGCGGTGTGACAACTCTCGAACATCACCGCACCCCCACCCGAACTCCGACCACCGGCGGCGAGACGGCCCTCAGGTAGCCGTACAGCTCGGCCAGTTCGACCACCGCGGCCGCGTGCCCGCGCGCGGCCCCCGCACTGAACGCCACGACCGCCGCCGCTGAGGTGATCGCTTGCTCGCCGGTCACCGCTCCTGGCCCATCTGCGACGGGACCTGCACGGCAGACGGATGCGCAAACGCCCGCTGCTCGGAGCAGTCAATCATCGCCAACCCGACTAATTCGAGGACTGTCAAACCCAGCGACGTTGAGATACTGCGCAAGCTGTCGAGTTCGTCAGCTACCCGCAGCGCGGCATGCGCTTGATCGGATGACAACGTCCTGCCGGGTAGGAAGCTGACGACCCACTGCCCCTGTCCGACGCAGCGAGCCGCATGTGCGGACTGGCCGGTAGTCCTTGAGGTCTTGCTGTTCCTATTGGGCATGTCTGACCGGCTCGCTCGTGTCGTAGTTCGATTCGGCATCACAGATGGCCCGGGACAGCTCTGTGTGAGGCCGTTCTCTGCGGGCGAGTCGGGTAAGGCGCTCACCTTCATGACCACTCCTGCGTCTGGTTCGGCGGCTGATGAGCCGTCTGCACTACGATGTGATTACGCTTTGATTTAAGCTTAATTGTATGAATAATGACATAGATACGGCAGATTTTTATGAGGTAGTTTGTCCGCAGCGATCCGGCGGCGATGGAGGGGAATCAGTGCGCGACGAACGTTCGGATCCTTCGGCCCTGCGGTTCCTGGTCGGACACGATCTCCGCGCGGCACGTGAACAGGCGCGGATCAAACAGTCCGACGCCGCCAAGCACATCGGGTGCACGCCAGCGAAACTCAGCTACATGGAGAGCGGAAAGACCCAGCAAGCACCCGACGAAGTCGCCGTACTGCTCCGCTTCTACGGAGTCCAGGTCGAGGACATCGAACGAACTGTCACACTCGCCGGGCGTGCCGACCACGGAACCTGGTGGGCACCGTTCGGTGAAGTGCTCCCGGACTGGTTCAAGACCTTCGTCGGCCTCGAAGGGTTGGCAACACGACAGTTCGAATACGCGGATAAGGTCTTGCCGGGGCAGGTGCAAACACCGGACTATGCGACGGCGCTGCTCGGCGACAGCCTCCACATTCCGAAGATGGATCTGGCGCAGTCGGTCCGCGCGAGGATGGCGCGGCAGCGACTCGTCGATACCGACAATCCGCTACGACTCGGCGCGGTCGTCGAGGAAGCAGCCTTGGACAGGCCGGTCGGCGGCCCTCGCGTCATGCGTGAACAGTTGCAGCACCTGTTGATGCTGATCGAGCGGGACAATGTCGAGTTCCAAGTCATCCCGACCCGGGTCGCGGTACACGACGGACTACCTGGTTCGTTCATCATTCTCGAATTCGCCGAGGCGCGCGGCATCGCCTACGTCGAATACCACACCGGAGCGCTCTATCTCCAAGACCGCCCACAAGTAGACTTGTACTCGTTGGCTGCCGACCAGATCCGCCAGAAAGCATCCTCGTTCGCCGAGACCCATGCAGCCATAGAGCGCCGAATCTCGCAGTTCAAGGACATGGAGTAGCGATGACCACCCCCATCCGTCACGGTTGGCGGAAGAGTACGTTCAGCAACAACGGCGGCGCGTCTTGCGTCGAGGTCAACTTCATCGGCAATCAAGCACTTGTCCGTGACAGCAAATACCTTCGAAACCCGGCGAACAATCCGAACCACCAACCAGTGCTCTCGATGCGCGCGGAGATGTGGGCGACCTTCTGTGATAGCTCGGCGAATCCGACGACACAAAGCGAAATCGCGGGTGTCCCGCGGATCACCGTCCGCGAGGACGGTTGGGTAAGAGTGACTGACAGTGCAGTCGAACTTGTCTTCACCCCAGATGAATGGACAGCGTTCATCCAAGGGGTTCTTGCGGGAGAGTTTGAGCGCGCCGCAGCTTGATGATCGAGGGCGCATTTCGGATTTGCGGATCGAGGGCTCAATCCTCGCCTCAGCGCGAAGCGGGCTTCGCGGGCGTCTGGTGGCATCGGCTCGACTCCGCCGTAGCTCCTTAGAGTCGGACCACATTCGGTCCATCTAACTTGCCTCGCGTGTCGAGCACGGTGGAGCAGGCGGCGGCGATGTAGGTGGTGTCGGTACCGTCGTGGTGTTGTAGGAATATTCCCAGGTCGTAGCGTTGAATCGCGGGATCTGCTCGCGGGATCGTCGTTCCTTCGACCGTCCAGTCTTCCACGTGTCGGTCGCTGTAGTACACCTCCGAGCCACGGTTGAGCAGCATTCGCGCGATCGGGCCTGCGGGGGTTTCGCGGAGATCGGCAGCATTGGGCTTGTACGTGATGCCCACGAGTGTGATCCGAGCCCGGTCGGGTGAGATTCCGTGGAAGCCGAGTGCGGCGTAGGCGCGTTCGACGATGTGGTGCGGCATGCGTTGGTTGATTTCGTGGGCGGTTTCGACCAGTCGCGCGGGGGTTCGGTGTGTGCGGGCGAGGGTGGTCAGGTAGACGGGGTCCACGGGGATGCAGTGTCCGCCGACACCGGGGCCGGGTGAGAATGCTTGGAAGCCATGCGGTTTGGTGGACGCGCAGCGGATGACTTCCCACACGTCGATACCCAATTCACCGCATACGATTGCCATTTCGTTGACGAGTGCAATGTTTACGTTGAGGTAGATGTTCTCCAAGAGTTTGGCCATCTCGGCTTCACGGAGTCCCGCCGCGATGACCACGGTGTCGACTAAGGTCCGGTAGAAATTCGCTGCCAGTTCAGTGCAGATGGGTGTGAGTCCGGCGACGATCTTGGGGGTGTCGCGTAAGCGGAAATCGCGGTTGCCGGGCTGAATACGTTCCGGTGAATAGGCCAGGGCGACTTCGGTTCCGATATCAAGCCCGGATTCGGACAGGATCGGTGCGACGACGTCCTGGGTTGTGCCTGGGTAGGTGGTCGATTCCAGAACCACGAGGGTGGCGGGTCTCAAGTGGTCTCGGATGGTGCGGGCGGCGTTCTCGACGGCGGTGAGGTCGGGGTGGCCTGCTCGCAGTGGTGTGGGAACGCAGACTACGACGACGTCGGCGGTGTGTAGTGCCGTGGTGTCGCTGGTGACGGCGAAGCCGCGGCCGAGCAGTTCGGTCAGTTCATCGGTGGTGAGGCTGTCGGGTGGTGGTGTGCCATTCTTGATCGCCTCGACTCGTTCGGCGTTGATGTCTATGCCGGTGACATTGTGCTCGGCGCGAACGGCTTCTCGGCACAGTGACAGACCGACGTATCCCACCCCCATCACCACGACGTTCTGGCCTGGTGTTTGTTCGCTGTTGGTCACGGTGTTTGGAGCCATCGCTACTTCCGGTTGGTGGCGGCTGGTCATGGGATGCCGAGCTCGTGGAGGTGGCTGGTGAGGTCGGCGTCGCGTTCGTGGGAGACGGCGAGGGCTTGACCGAGGTCGTGATGAGCCATGTGCAGCAGATCCACGAGCCGTGACGGTTTGGCATGGTGGACCTGATTTGCGATGTGTTCGGCGCTGTGGTCGCCGTAGTGGTGTCGGAAGTAGTCGAGGTTGGCGTTGACGACGCGGTAGGTCATCGCGGATTCGGACACCTCGCTGGTGGAGATTCGATTGGTTCGGGCATGGATTCGGTAGTGCACGTAGGGACCGTCGACGAAGCCGATCCGGTTCACGGTGCCGAGGCGATGGCGCGCGGCGAGCAGGGCGACCGCGAAGGCCCAGTCCTGCCATTTCCGAATGGACTCGTCGTAGAGCCCGGCGGAGACACCCTCGGCTCGGCGGTAGACGATCGTGGTGGGTACATGATGTTTGCGAATGACCAGGTCTTCACGGCAGGGATAGGAGGAGATCGTCAAACCCTCGCTGTCACCGAACATTCGAGTCAGTGTGTGCACGAAGGCCACGTCAGGGTCAGCGTCCAGAATCGTGACGGCACGGTCGAGATAGGTGCCCTCGCGGAGCAAGCGCGGATCGGTAGAAAGGCGATCGTCGCCGTCGAGTGGAAGTACGTACCGGTATCGGGCCCTCAATACGCCGATCGTGCGAGCACGCTGAACACCGTGTCTGGCGTCGAGCCGAACGAGGTCAACGTTGTCGGCGATCCGGCACTCGGTGAGCGCGGCGCGCGTTTCGGGGTCATCGGATCCGTCGTCGACAACGATGACTTCGAATGGTGTCCTCGCTGGCTGATTGAGGACCGAGGTCACTGCTTCGAGGATGTAATGGCCGGTGTTGTGGCAGGGGATGACCACGCTGATCCCTCGCGCGGTTGTCATGGGTTTCCCCGTCGGGCGATGGTGGTGACTTTGGTGGCGTGGAAGTACGGTCGACCGGTGGAGCGGTCGCTCTCCCTGTGATCGGTGGTGGTGTGGTGCAGCGACCATCCTCGGTACAGCTGCTCGAGGTCGGTGATGAGCTGATCGGTCGTGCTGTCGAGTTCGTCCTCGATACCGACGGGTTTGCCGTCCGGGTCGGTTCGGTCGATGTCGGTGAAAATCTGTAGATAGTGGCAGCTGCCTGGTACCGATACCGTGATAGCGGTGTCGAGGACCGAGTACACGTCGCTTCGTTGCAGGTAGTGCAGGACATCTTTGGCGACGAGGACGCCTACGGGTTCCGTGATCGGGTAGTGCTGGATCGGTGAGCAGACGGCCCGGATATGTGCGGCCCAGTCCGAGGCAGGCAATCGGGAAGTGAACAGCTCGGCCGCGACGCGATCGACAGCCTGGACCTCGAATCCGTTCTGGGCGAGAGCAATCGCGTAAGCTCCAGCGCCGTAACCGATGTCAAGTGCCGTCCGTGTCGACCCGGTGAGAGATGTCGTGGCGAGTAACTGCATGAACTCCGGTGTGACGGCCTGCTGGAGGTTTTCGGGTGTGGTGTCCCCGATCGCCAGCGCTGCGGTGTAATAGGCAGTGAGTGATTGCTGGGAGCGCAGAAGAGGCATGCTCTCGTCCTCGGGATGGGGATCAGGGAAGATCGACGGACGCGAGTCGTCCCGGATTCGCCGCGGCGATCAGGATGGCTTCGATCAACTGCATCGGAAGCAGATGGTCGGCAAGGAGGCTGCGTGTCTCGCTGCCACGCAGCCACGCGGTCATCAGGGCTCGGTTGCTGTCGGAGTGAAACACTCCGTGGTGTTCCTCGGTGGTGACGTAGTCTTCGCCGGGATACAAGGTGGCGTTGGCGCGGGTGGTAATCCGGGCGAACGCATCGATCTTGTCGGGGTCGCTGGTCGGAATGTCGTAGCAGTGTGTGTGCGCGCTGAACAGGGTCGACAGTCCCACCTCGAAGTCGACCGAGGATGTGCGGCCGTTCTTGTTATAGGTCCCGGCTGGGAGACTGGTCCAGTTCCGCACCGAGGGCGTGGTCTGCTCGAAGGCCAGAGTCCCCATGGTTACGGTGCGCCCCGATTGGGTGTCGACCAATCTGACCATGGCGGTAACGTCGGTTTCCCCGAAGTGCTGTGCGGGGACCTGCGAGTCCGGCCACCGGTCCTCACTGTCACCGATTCGAGCGGCAGCCGAGATCGGTATGCGCAGATGCTGGTCAGCGGGAGACGCGGTGATCGCGCCGACTTGGAACCGAAGCCGGTGATCGGGCAGCGCGGTTCTGTTCAGCTGGATCGCCTGCACGACCAGATCGATGTAGTGGTACGCGCCGTGCATCATCATTCCGTACCCGAACTTGTACGGGTGGTCGTCGCGAAATTCGTACTCCTCCTGACGATTCCACACCCCACCCGCGCAGCGCAGGTGAAGGGAGGTCACCGGCGCCTGCCATGCCCGGACCCTCTTGGCGAGTTCGGCGATTACCCGGTCGTTGTATACCCGGTGATAGCGCGACAGGGTCATTACCGAATGCCGGACTTCGGGTTTGCGGGCCGCCGAGGCAATCAACGACCGCATGATCGGAGTGATCAGCGGGGCCTCGAACCGTCCATCGCGCAACGGAGCGAGCACAGGTTTCTCGACCAGTGAGCCGATCCCGTTGTCCACACAGAACCGAAGATAGCTCTCGTGCGCCTTGACCTCGGTGGCGATATAGGCGCGGATCGGTGCAGAACCGTCGGTGACGCGGCCGAACGCTTCCGCGACCAGATCTTGCGATACTGATTGTCCCGCACAAGGATTGGGCAGATAGTGCACATGCCTCGGCGCAATCGGCACTCCCCGCAGCCGCGCCGAGATCACTTCGCGCTCCGACTCGAGGTCGATGATCGAGTACGACGACAGATGCCCCTCATTGATCGCGGAGATGAGGCACGGCAAGTACTTTCGGGCAACGATCTCATCGAATCCCACTACCACCAGTTGCGTCGACACTGCGCTCCCCCTTCGAAATTCAGCGCGCCCGGCCGCATCCGATGAGCTGTTCCGGTGTTGTCGATGTCTTGGATCCGGGTGTGATCAAGGTTGCCAAGACCGAGCGCTACCGGGAAGGATCGGAACACGAGGCTTCTACCAAGTTTCACCATGCCGCCGGGGGGCCGAATGACCGACGTAATCGTCTGGACCGGCATCGCAGTCAGAGCACTTCGCACCGCGATGCGGCTTTCGCAGGTGCAGTTCGCCGAGAGGGTACGAGTCGATCAGCGCACGATCAGCGCCTGGGAATGCGGCAAGGCCCGGCCGATCAGTGCGGCGGGCAGTCGCGTCCTCGACCGACTCCTCGACGACCTGCCGCGCAGCGCACGTCTACGGTTCGCTCTGATGATGAATCCAATAGAGGCGGAAGCCGTTTCTTGCGGTGAGAATGATGAAATGGACCGTCGCCGTTTCCTCCAGGCCGCCGCGCTCGCGCCACTGTCGCCAGTGGTCCCCGACCTCGCGGCCAGTCTCGCCGGTGGAGACCCAGGCCCTCTGGCCGTAGTACAGACCTCACACGCATTGGACCATGCGATCGCCGCCGAATTGGACCATGCGACCATCCGCCGAATGCTGGGGTGGGCACAAAACGATTCCTCGGAGATCATCCGAGTCAACGCGGCGGGGATCCTCGCCAAGACCCCCGCCGCCCCAGCCGAGTCGATCGTGCGGTTTCTCGCCCACGATGACGAGGTGAGTCGCCGGTATATGACCGCTGTCCTCGCGCGGATCATGGGCACCGATCACAGTCACGCCGCAGGCTACTTGGTCGCGCCGGAGACGTTGCCTTCACCGGCAGTGATCGCCGAGCGGCTGGCGGTGGAGTCGTTGAACCGCACAGACGTTGGTGCTCGTTGGTGCGCTGCAACGATGTTGGCACGCATGAGCCCGTACCTTCGTTAGGATCCTTACATGCAGGTCTTCGAGGTCGAATCCGGCGAGATCGTAGCGCAATTCGAGAAATTCGCCGCCGAACGAGGCATCCGCGATGCCGCGATCGTCTCACTCATCGGCGGCATCCGACGCTTCACCATCTCCACCATGCCCGCCACCGACGAATCAGCCGACATCGTCAGCACCTACGACCTACCCGCCGAGATGCACGGCAACGGCGAGATCCGCGACGGCCGGGTCCACATCCACGCCACCATGGCCATCCAAGGCGATCACGCGGTCGCCGGACATCTGCACTCGGCCGAAGTCGACCACTGGTTCGCCCGCGCATACGTCGTACCTGTATCCGCCTGACCGACGCCAGCGTCGCAGGGTAGCTATCGCTGATTCCCGTCGCGATCAGCGCACTACCGATCGCGTGTTCAATACGCCCGCGGGCTGTCGGGCCGCTCGGACAATTTAGGCTATCCGGTGTGAGCACTCAGTCCGCACAGAACTCGTCGTTGCCCGCCAAATTCGTTCCCTCCGAGGTAGAGGGGATGCTGTACGAGCGCTGGGTAGACCGAGGCTATTTCGACGCGGATTCATCGAGTGACCGTCATCCGTACGTAGTGGTACTGCCACCGCCCAATGTGACGGGAAGTCTGCACATCGGTCACGCGTTCGAGCACACGCTGATCGACGCGTTGACTCGGCGCAAACGGATGCAGGGGTTCGAAGTGCTGTGGCAGCCCGGATTGGATCACGCCGGGATCGCGACCCAGAACGTGGTGGAACGTGAACTGGCCAAGTCCGGTCGTTCGCGTCACGATCTGGGGCGCGAGGCGTTCGTGCAGGCGGTGTGGGACTGGAAGGCCAAGTCCGGCGGTTCAATCACAGGCCAGATGCGCCGCCTCGGCGATGGAGTGGCGTGGTCGCGGGAGCGTTTCACCCTCGATGATGGGCTTTCGCGCGCGGTGCAGACCATTTTCAAACGGCTCTACGACGACGAGCTGATCTATCGAGCCGAGCGCATCATCAACTGGTGCCCGCGCTGCATGACCGCGGTGAGCGATATCGAGGTCGACCACAAGGACCTCGACGGCGAGCTGGTGTCGATCCGCTACGGCGAGGGCGAAGACGCGATTGTGGTCGCTACCACACGCGCCGAGACGATGCTCGGCGATACCGCCATCGCGGTGCATCCCGAGGACGATCGATACCGGCACCTGGTCGGTCGGGAGATCGAACTGCCTCTGACCGGGCGGCGGATCCCCGTGGTGGCCGATGAGCACGTCGACCCGGAATTCGGGACCGGTGCGGTGAAGGTAACCCCAGCGCATGACCCGAATGACTTCGAGATTGGTCAACGCCACAACCTTGCCGCCATCAACATCATGGACGAGCGAGCCATCATTACCACCGCCGGACCGTTCGAGGGATTGGACCGGCTCGAGGCACGCAGTACCGTCGTGGCCGCGTTACGCGCGGAGGGCAGGATCGTGGCTGAGAAGCGGCCGTACCGGCACGCTGTCGGGCACTGTTCGCGCTGCGGGACGGTGATCGAGCCCCGGTTGTCCATGCAATGGTGGGTCAAGGTCGCGCCGCTGGCGAAGGCCGCCGGTGATGTGGTGCGTGATGGGCAGGTGGCGGTTCATCCGCCGGAATTGGCGTCCCGGTACTTCGACTGGGTCGACAACCTGCGTGACTGGAACATCTCACGCCAGTTGTGGTGGGGACATCGGATCCCGATCTGGTACGGCCCGGACGGGCAGATGGCGTGCGTCGGCCCGGACGAGACCGCTCCCCAAGGCTGGGTGCAGGACTCCGATGTGCTCGATACGTGGTTCTCTTCGGCGCTGTGGCCGTTCTCCACGATGGGGTGGCCCGAGAAGACTCCTGACCTCGAGCGCTTCTATCCGAACTCGGTGTTGGTGACCGGTTATGACCTGCTGTTCTTCTGGATCGCGCGAATGATGATGTTCGGCACGTACGCGATGGATGGTCAGCCGCCGTTCCGTGTGATCGCGCTGCACGGCATGGTTCGTGATCAGCACGGCAAGAAGATGTCCAAGTCGTTCGGAAATGTCGTCGACCCGCTGGAATGGATGGACCGCTACGGCTCGGACGCGGTACGCGCCGCGTTGGCGGCGGGTGCGAACCCGGGGACCGACGTTCCGATCGGTGAAGATCAGGTCACCGCGACCGGGCGCAATTTCATCACCAAAGTGTGGAACGCGACCCGGTTCGCCATGATGAACGGTGCCACCGTCGACGGGCCGCTGCCAGCGGTCGAGGAAATGGGCCTGGCCGATCGCTGGATGCTGTCACGGCTGAACACCACCATCGCTGCGGTCGACGCGTTGTTCGAGGACTACCAGTTCGCCAAGCTCACCGACGTCTTGTATCACTTCGCGTGGGACGAGGTTTTCGACTGGTACATCGAGGTCTCGAAAGTGACCTTCGCCGCCGACGGTCCGGCTGCGCGCGTGTCGCGCCGCGTACTCGGTGAGGTGCTGGATGTGTTGCTGCGATTGCTGCATCCGATCACCCCGTTCGTGACCGAGGTGTTGTGGACGGCCCTCACCGGGGGCGAGTCGGTGGTGATCGCGAGCTGGCCCACCGACAGCGATTTCCGCGACGCTGACGCCGAGTCCGACTTCGAGCGGTTGCAGGCCGCCATCACCGAGGTGCGACGGTTTCGGTCCGAACAGGGTGTGCAACCCGGACAGAAGGTACCCGCGCAATTGGATCTCCAAGGCGAACCAGTCCTGGCAGCGCACGAGGACGTGATCCGCCACCTGCTTCGCTTGGACGTGCCAGGCGAGGGGTTCTCGGCTACTGCGTCGCTTGCGGTCGGTAAAGCGGTTGTGGCGATTGATCTTTCGGGTGCTCTCGATATTTCCGCAGAGCGCAAGAGGTTGAGCAAGGATCTGGCGGTTGCCCAGAAGGAACTGGAAAACGCCGACCGGAAACTGGGGAACGCCGAATTCATGGGCAAGGCACCCCAGAAGATCATCGACGGGATCCACGCGAGACGCGCCATCGCCGTAGAGGACTCGCTTCGCCTGCAACAACAGCTGGGAGCGTTGCCATCTGAGTAGCCGTCACTCACGGTGCCGACCGTGTCGTAGCCCGGCGGTGTCTCACATAGCCTGGGGCCGGTTCCGCCTGCCAATCTCATCCGAGCTCAGGAAGAACTGACTGACTGCTTCTGATCGCGAACTGGGTGAGGTGGACCGCGAGGACGTGGACGGTGTCGTGTGATTGAGCGTCCCGGTTGTTGAGGTGTTCACGTAGCCAGTGGCTGTCGATCATGGATGATCGAGTGTCGAAGTATGGGTCGGTGCCTCTCGTGGATGTCGGAGGCTACCGGCTTACCACTGGCGCGAGGACGTAGAGGTGACCGTGGCCGACGAGATTGCGCAACGCGATCAATGGCACGAACTCCCGGTCTCGGTGCGGGAAGCGGTGGCCGAGGGACTGGGTGCGCCGGTTTCCTCGGCTATCACCCAGCGTGGAGGCTTCAGCCACGGGATGGCGGCGGTACTCGTCGGTGTCGACGGTAGAACGGCGTTCGCGAAAGCGGTACGCGTCGAGGACGGGCTGGCTGGTCCGTACCGAACCGAAGCTGCGGTCGCACGCAGCCTGGCGGGACTCGTGGCGACACCGACGATGCGGTTCACCATCGAGGAGGACGGGTGGTTCGTCGTCGTGTTCGACGCTGTCGAAGGCGAGCATCCCCACTTCGACCGCCCCGACGAACTGCGCACGGTGTTGGCGTCGGTGGCCCGGCTGGCGGTCGCGCTGACTCCTAGTCCGGTGCTCGACATTCCTACCGTCGCGCAAAGGTACGGATCGAGAATGCGAAACTGGAACGGTTTCGCCGAGCAGCGAATTCGGCAGGACCTGACACCGTGGGCGGCCCGGAATCTGAGCCGGTTGGCTCGACTCGAGCCGCGGTGGTTGAACTTCGCCGACGGGCCGACATTGCTGCACACCGATCTTCGACCGGACAACCTGCTGCTCAGCGCGGATGGGACTGTGAGCGTGGTGGATTGGGGATGGCCGTGCACAGGGGCCGCGTGGGTGGATTTAGGGTTTCTCGCTCCGGCGATCGCGGCTGCCGGAACCGACCCCGATCCGATTCTCGCTGAGCAGTCGGCGACTCGAGACATGGATCCGGTCGCGATGGACTCGTTGCTGTGCGCCCTGGCTGGATATTGGACCGCGCAATCCCATCTGCCTGCCCCGCCCCGGTCGCCGGGGTTGCGGTCCTATCAGGCGCGGGCAGCGCGGACATCGCTGGCATGGCTCGAATCTCGTACTGGTTGGGTATAGGGGGCCTGCGCCGTGGCCGATGTGGAGGTGACCGTTGGGTGTCGGGCACATCGGTATGAGCAGCCAGTCGGCCACGGCGTTTTTCCCCCTGGTGTGGTGCTGTGTCAGCGCACGGTGACCGACTTCGCGAGCGAGCGCGGTTGATCTATTTCACGGCCCAGGTCGAGGGCGCAGTAGTAGGCCAGGAGTTGGCCTGCGACGAGTTGGATGACCAGATCGGCGATCTCGTCGCCGTGGTAGGGTAGCGGCAAATATTCGACGAACGTGCCGAGGTCGTCGGCGGGTACGTCCGCGGGTCCGATGCCGATGACCGGTCCTTTGCGGGCGGCGATCTCGCTGACTGCGGCCAGGGTCGCGGCGTAGCGGTCGGGGTCGCCGGTGTGGGAGGGCAGCAAGGCCACGGTGTAGAAGTGTTCATCGATCAGCGAGATGGTGCCGTGTTTGAAGAACCCTGATGCCATGCCTTCGGCGTGGTGGTAGTTCACTTCCTTGAACTTGAGTGCGCTTTCGCAGGCGGCGGGGTAGAGGATGCCGCGTCCGAGGAAGAACCAGTCGCTGACGTGGCTGTATTTGGCGGCCAGCGCCTGCACCGAGGTCGAAGTGGTCGTGATGAACTCGGTGAGGGTGTCCGCCAGGCGTGCCAGTGACTCCTGGTGGGTGGTGTAGCGCGCGGCGGTGAGGGTGCCGTTGGCGTGTCCGGTTTCCAGGGCGAGGCGGGCGAGCAGCACGACCTGGCTGATGATGCTCTTGGTGGAGAGCACGCAGATTTCCGGGCCGGATCCTTGGGGGAGCCGGTGGGTGGCGAGTCGTTCCTGGGTGGAGCTGGGGACGTTGCAGATGCTGGTGAGGACAGCGCCCGCGGCGAGTGCGCTACGGCAGATCTCGAGGGTGTCGAAGGTTTCGCCGGATTGCGATACCGCGATCAGCGGGTCTCCGGGACCGAGCACGGCCAGGTATTCGGCTTCGTCGGAGGGCAGCGCGGTGGCGCGTATCCCGGCGAGGCTTTTGAGCAGGTACTGGCCCATCGAGGCGACATAGAACGCGCTGCCCGCGCCGATGAGGGTGACCGCGCGCTGCGGGGGCAGGACCGAGGCGAATCGTTCGGCGGGCAGGCTCAGGGCGGCGGTGACCGCTGCTGGGGTTTCGTGGATCTCTTTGATCATCCAGTGCGGGTACTGGCCTTTGTCGGCGCGTTCCTGGCGTCCGGTCAGCCGGGTGAAGGCGCGTGTGACCGGTTGCACGGATTCGCCGGTGGAGGTGTAGAGCTGGGCGGTATCGGCGCGTACGGCGACGATGTCGCCGTCTTCGAGGAACAGCACATCGTTGCTGATGCCGTCGAGGGCCATCTGGTCGGAGGCCAGGATGCCGCGTTGTCCGTCGAACGCGACGACCAGGGGGCTCTTGTGTTTGGCTCCCCAGATGGTGTCCGGTTCGGTAATGCTGATGACCGCGAGGGCGTACTCGCCGGCCAGCATCGAGGTGGTGGCGGCGATGGCGTCGAGGATCGAGGCGCCGCGTTCGAGGTGGCGGGCGATGAGGTGCGCGGCGACTTCGGAGTCGGTGTCGCTGGCGAAGGCGATGCCTTCGGCTTCCAGTTCGCGGCGCAGTTGTAGATGGTTCTCGATGACGCCGTTGTGGACGATGGCGACGGTTCGGTCGTAGGACAGGTGTGGATGTGCGTTGGCGGGGGTGACGCCGCCGTGGGTGGCCCAGCGGGTGTGTCCCAGGGCGAGGGAGGCGTCGGGAAGCTCGCTCAGTCGTCCTTGCCGCAGTGCTTTGCCGATGGATCCGGCGTCTTTGACCACGGCCAGGACGTCGTCGGTGAGGCAGACTAGGCCCCAGGAGTCATATCCGCGGTATTCCAGCACCGCTAGTTGGTCGGCGGTCTGCCCGGTTACGGTGTTCCCGGGTGAGGTCATCCCGACAATGCCACACATATTCGGTAGGTTCCCTCCGTCGGTCTACGTGTGAGAATTCGTGCGCGGAGTCAGCCGCGGCAATGCCGACCAGAGTAACCGCGCATACGTCCCTGGAGGCCATCTGCGAAGTCTGGCCACGCGCGGTCGTTCGAGCGTGTGAGGTGCACGTGCGTCGGGGCTCGTTCGGTTGTGCAGCCCGCCAGCGCTGAGACGCGATCGCAAAGCCGTGTTCAGCGAGGCTTGGCGCGCGAAATACCTTGCCGTCGTGGCGCTCTGAGCGGAAGCGTAGGCCGAGTTCGGCCGTTCCTGGCATTCGATACCGAGGTCTGTGGGGGCGTGTGCTCGACCAACGCGATCGAGTCGGTCAACGCCCGAATCGTCGCACGGTCCGCGCCTGCGGCCAGTTCCCCAACCTATTCGAGTACCCCGAACCACTGATCGGTTCAGTCGAACACGGTCGGCAACTCGCCCTTGACCCAGTGCTCGTGCAGCAAATGGATCTGGCTGGCCAGGACTCGGGTCGTGGACAACTCGGGAAGTTCGCCGACATCGAACCAGCCCACCTCCATCGTCTCGACGGGGCTGGGTTGGCCCTCGGATATCTTGTCGCACAGGAAGAACAGTTTGTAGACGTGATATGGGTATACCGGCTGGTGGCCTTGGACATCGCGGTCGTGCAACGCCACCAGTTTGGTAGCGCGCACGACCAAGCCTGATTCCTCTTCGACCTCCCGCTCGATCGCCTGTGAGGGCGGTTCGAGGATGTCGCACCATCCGCCGGGCAGAGTCCAGCGTTGGTCACTGCGGTCACGGATCAGCAGGATTCGGCCCTGCTCGTCGAACACGCCTCCACGGACGTCGACCTTGGGAGTCATGTACCCCGACTCCAAGGACACGATCTCGTTAAGCTCGCTGGGTGTTCCAGCGCTGATCATCGACAGCAATCCCATCGCGATGGCGTTGGTCTGCTCATAGCGTTGCCGGTCGAAGACATCGGTGGCGAAGACGAGGCCGTTGTTCGCGATCGACGCCAAAGTCAAAGCAGCAGTGCGAATCCGATCCTCGACAGTCTGCTGTGTTTCGCTCATCGATAGATTCCTTCGTGAGTTGGGGCGAACCGGCGGGGTCAGTCGCGCAGGTAGTGCCGCAACCCAACCAGTTCCGGCTACAGCCGTGCGATTGTCTCGAATTCAGCGATTATGAGATCAGGCGGTAGACACCCGACTCGCGTCGGGTAACCCTGATGACTCCAATCGCGCTGATCGCGCGCGCCGGACGCGTGTCGAGATCTTCGATGAGAGACAACAGGTTGGTGGTGGGACTGTGACGATGTGTAGGACCGACCTGTGCGATCAGCGTGCGCGGCTTTCGCCTATAGTCGGCCTGGTAGGCCGATGACGGCTGGTGCGGGGTCACGTGGTCGCACGATTCGTGCCCTGGGTCGTTTAGGCCGTCGCGGAGTTTGGTGTTCTTCGCGTCGGGTTGGGATCGAGTCCGGGATGCTCGGCGGGTTTATCAAGCGGTACTTGCCCGCTGATGGTTGTTGCCGCCGTGAGTCCGTCTGGGTGACGGACTCTTGCGGGTCTCGTTGTGGCGGTCTTGTTTCAGCAGGCGATGGCGCAGGCGTCGGGGAAGCCGTGGATGAGCAGGGTTTCGGGGCATCCGCCGTAGTCGCTGATTTCGAGGCGGAGTGTGGAGGTTTCGTCGGTGTCGGGGGTGTGGATGTGGAGGAGTTGGTTGTGGGGGCAGCCGTAGGCGACTTGCATGGTGGTGGCGTCCCAGATGGGGGTGAAGCCGGGTGTGGCTCGTAGTTGTCGGTAGAGGTCTCGTGCTCGGGGCAGGGCGCGGTATCGGCCGAGGTTGGCGCGCAGGATGGTGATGGTGTGGATGACTTCGGTGTCCCAGTCGGTGATGCGGTCGCGGGCGGCGGGGGTGAACAGCCATCGGACGTAGTTGTTGTCGACCTCGGCCAGGCCGGGGACCATGCGGTGGAAGGTCTGGTTGGCGTGGAGCACGAAGCGCAGGGGGTCGATGCAGAGGGCGAGCATGTTGCGGGTGTCGAGGTAGTTCAGGTGGGCATCGACTCCTTGGCGGGTGAGGCGTTGGCGTAGCTCTCCGGTGGTGGGCAGGTACAGGGAGGGTTTCTTCAGCTCTCGTAGGTGTCGTCGCTGGTCGGTGTCGAGGTCGGTGTCGAAGGCGGTGAGGAGTTTCTTGAACACGGCGGGGCCGGGGGCGGTGCGTTTCTGGTTGATCTGGTTGAGGCGACCGCCGCTGAATCCGGCTTCTTTGGCGGTGGATTCGCGGGAGAGGTGTCGGCGGTGGCGCAGGAATTCCAGCGAGTCGATCAGGTTGGGCATCCCGGGCAGTGTGGGGTCTTCGCGCATCTCAGTGATCCAGTCTCTGTGGGGGTAGCGCGAGTGTGGTGGCCTCGATGACGCGCGACTGTCGGGGTGCCCGGTCGGGGTCGTGAGGGCGGGTGTGTCCGGTGGTGCGGGTCATTCGGGACTCCTGTTCGGTCGTGCGGGATTCGGGTGGGGTTCACGGGTTCTCGGGCGGGTGGGGGAGGGTGTTGCTGGTGGGTCAGGGTTGCGCCGGGTCGCTGGGGTACTCGCGGTAGCACAGGCAGAAGCGGACTTCGGGGCAGTGGGGGGTGTCGCCGAGGTGGACGTGTTCGGGGTAGGTGTCACCGGTGGTGGGGTCGCGTAGGTGGATGGGGTCGTCGGGGCGGCGGCCGTAGGCGACCGACAGGGTGGTGTCCCACGGCTCGGTGAACTCGGGCGCCCCGCGCAGGTCCTGGACGAGGCCGCGAGCGTGAGGGGCCTCGCGGTACCGGCCGAGAGCGCCGCGCAGGGCAGAGACCAGGTAGGCCGCGATCTCGGCCCGGTCCACGACGATGCGCTCGGCGGGAGAGGTGGGCAGGCCGGGGTGGAAGAACCACAGGGCGATGTTGTCGTCGAATTCGTCGAGGCCGGGTAGGAGTTCGGTGAACTGTTCGTTGGCCAGGACCACGTTCCACAGGGGGTCGATGTAGGCGGCGGCGATCCCCCGGTGGTCGAGGTCGGTCAGCTTCGCCCGACGCCCGACGGTATCGATACGCGTGCGCAGGTCCGCGAGCGAGGGGAGGGGGATCGGGGGTTCGGCGAGGTTGCGTGTGTGGTGTGCCTGCTCGGAGTCGAGGCCGTAGCCGGTCACCATGTTCTCCACCAGCGACTCCTGGGCTGGCGCACCGCGATTCTCGACCGCCTTGAGCGTGCTCTCGCTGGTATGCAGCAGCTTCACGGCGCGTGGGCGGGAAAGGTTGCGGGCCTCGCGGATCCGGCGCACCCAGTATCCGAATTCGGGGACATCGGGGCTGGTCGGAGCAGGATCGCCCTTGCGGCGGCGTCGTGGGCGTCGGCCCGAGTTCGCGTCGCGAGTCATGTAAAGCCCTCCTACTACGGTCTTTCGTATTTCCGTCCACATCGGATAAGCTGAAAGGTTGGCTCCCCCGAGCTGATTTCGTTCTTACCAGAGTCAGATGATCTGCGGCAAACACTATTTCCTGTGAGCTAGCCGACAGGTAACCGCAATAGCGGTGCGGGGGGTTCGGCGAATTCGGTGTGCCCTCTCCAGGATTGGACAGTGGCCGCAAACTTTCTCAACTACACATTTTGTTGTCCCTTTTGCGCATACGCGCAGGCCAACCCTTACGCGGGGAGGGGCAACATTTTATGTACATATTTTTATGTCCCTCTAAGGGCTGGCGCGGCAGGGTGTTTCGGGGCTGTGATGGAGGAGCAATCGCACCTGCTCCGAAAGGCAACACCGTGGACTTCTACAACATTCTGGCGCTGCTCGACACGGGGGCCTCGCTGGTCTCGAATGTGCTGGCGATCGTCTCGCAGGGACTCGGTCTGGTCCTGACCTACTTCTGACCGGGCACACCATTCCTCTCCTGTGAGGAAACGCGGGTCACGGGTCCCCGACTGTGGTCGGGAAGTCGGGGACCCCCGCATTCATTGCGCGTATACGCGCATTCCCCGACCCTCCTTTTCTTCCGCCTTTTGCCCCCTTTGTGAAGGGTCTATTCGTCATGCCCGAAAACGAGAAACTATCCCTACTCGCCCGGCCGCCGAGACACGGTCGCGACCCGCACATTCGCCGTCCCCGGATCACCTATGGGAGGCGGCTGCTGTGGGGTGGCCGCATGTTGGCTGCCCTGGTCGTACCGATCTTGGTGATGCTTACCGGGGTCGAAGCCGTTGCGCTGACAGTTGATCCGATCGCGGACCAGCCCGGTGTCACCGCCCCGGCTCAACCCGGAACCTCCGCTCCCGCACCACCCCCGCCACCGGACCTACCACCGGTCGAGCCTGCGCCGACCGTGTATCTGGTGCAGCCACCGGAGGTCCGCAACGGTCCGACCCCGCGCCCTGCTCCCGAGCCGGGTCCGGCTCCCTCGATCCAGGTCATCGAACTGCATTCCCCGGAACCGGTGGCTCCGGTCGCCCCGATCCAGGCACCACCGGACACGATCCGGGTCGGTCAATGGGAGACACCCGCCCCGGACTGGGTGCCGCCGGAAGTCCGAGACGGTATCAACACCACCGCCGCCGACTTCGAGGCCCAGGCAGCGACTTTCCTGGACTCGATCGGCATCCCCGCCGGACGCTCGGACAGGGTCGCCGGGTCCACCATCGCTGGGGCCGGTGTCGGTGGCGCGATCGGAGGCGCACTCGCCGGTGCACCGGCAGCAGCTGCTGGTGCGGTCGTGGGTGGGCTCGCTGGTGGCACGCTCGGTGGGATCGTCGGTGCCGCGATCGGCACCGTGGTGGAAGTGCCGATCATCGGCACCATCACCACCGGTGTGGCAGGGACCGCGATCGGTGCGGCGGCCGGTGCCATCGCGGGCGCGCTGGTGGCCGGTGTTCCCGCTGCGATGGTCGGCGCGCTCGCCGGTGGCACGGTCGGTGTGGGTTTCGGTGCTGGTGTGGGGGTGGGTCAGCCGTGACCGGAATCCGAAACCGAATCCTCACCGCCACGATCCTGACCGCCTGCACAAGCGCCCTCTTCCTACCCGGCACCAGCTCAGCGCAACCACCCGCTGGGCCGGGCTGCCCGGTGTTGTGGGTCCTCGGGGTCCAAGGCACCGGCGAGTCCTCCCCGGAAGCGTCGCTGGTCGCCGACACTGGGATGCTGGGTGCGTTGCTCGCCCCGGTGGCGGCGGCTGTGCCGAATCTGGTGCAGCGCACCTACATTCCGTATCCGGCCGGGTTCGGTGGCGCGATCGGCACCGGCGGCGGAAGTACCCCGTACGCGTCGTCGGTGAGCGAGGGCCTGGCCGCCCTCACGGCCACCGCGGCGAGCATCGCCGCCGACTGCCCCGGCACCGCCCTCGCCGCGGTCGGGTATTCGCAAGGCGCGCAGGTGGTCTCGGAATTCGCTCGCACTGTCGGTGCGGGCGAGGGACCGGTCCCGGCCGACCGGGTCGCGGGCATCGCGCTCTATTCCGATCCTGATCGCGCTCCGGGGTCACCGGTGATTCCTGGTCGCCCTGGTCAGCTCACTCCCGACCCGGCTCCCGGTACTTCCGGGGTGGCGGTGTCGGGGGTGTCGATCACCACAGGTGCCGCCTCCGGCGGGGGCATCGCCACCAGTTCGGGAGTCGAGTACAGGGCGTTGACCGGGAGGGTGGCCGATGTCTGCGTCGACGGTGACTTGAGTTGCGCGGCACCCGACCGCGCCGCCCTGCTGCGAGTGGCGGCCCAGATCGCGGGGCAGGCCGATCTTCGTGATCCACTGGCCGCGCTCGCCTCGATCCAAGCCCTGCTGTCGAGCACGCTCGGAGACGCCTGGACCACCGTGGTGAACAACGACTTCCACACCGGTGCGGGGTTCGTCGATTACCTACCCGCGGCGAGTCTGGCCGATCGGCTCACCGATGCTTCCGACCCCCGCACCCCATCACCGAGCCCGGACGAGATCGCTGCCGCGTCGGCCCGCTGGGGCCAGATCACCGCGATCGTGGCCGCTGATCCGGTCGGTCAGTTACCGAAACTGGCCGGGCAACTCTCGGCCGCGTGGGGGCAACTGATAGCCGACAACGCCGACCTGACCAATCCGGCGGTGTGGCTTCGCTACGCCGACATCCCCGGCCGCCACACCGGTTACGCCGCCACCGGCCAACTCGCCAGCGGTGTCGCCTGGTTGACCGCCCTCGCTTACGACCTTGCAGGAGCCACCCGATGACCACCGATTTCCATGATGTCTCGACCTTCGACGGTTACCGTCCCGGGGACCTGGTTCGTGCTCGTCCGGTGTTCGTGTCTCAATTGAGTGGGGCGGCCGGGGCGTGGCAGGTCGTCTACGCCTCGGCCAATTCCCGCTCCGAACTGATTCCCGCCTCGGGGATCGTGTTGACACCCGAGGTGGTCGCCCGACCCGGTGATACCGCGATCCTGGTGTACAGCCCCGGGTTTCGCGGCCTGGGCGGAATCTGCACACCCTCGCAGCTGCTCGCGATCGGTGCCGAACCCGACACCACCGGCATCGCCGCCGCCCTGGCGCGGGGGTGGGTGGTAGCGATCCCCGACGGGCAAGGGCTCGGGATCACCGGAGGCGGTCCGCATACCTTCCTCGCCGCGCGCGCCGGTGCCAGGACGGTGCTCGATCTGGCGCGGGCGGTGTATCGGCGCGCGGACCTCGGTGTCGCGGTCGCCCCGGTGTTGGCCTGGGGGTACGCCGACGGTGGTCGGGCGGTCGCCGCTGCCGGGGAACTGCATCCCTGGTACGCCCCCGAGGTGGACCTACGCGGTGTCGCCGCCGGAGCGGTCGCCTCGGACCTCGCGGCGTTGGCTCCGGCGTTCTCCCGTGGCCGGGGCGCGGGCCTGGGGCTCGCGGCGTTGATCGGGCTCTCCCACGCCTACGACCAGCTCCCGTTGCGTGACGTGCTCAACGAGGCGGGGCAGCGGGCCGCGATGGAAGCCGAACATCTCACCGGATCCGAGTTGCTGGAACGGTTCCCGCAACCGGTGTCGCATTGGTGCCGGGAACCGGACCCGTGGAACGACCACTGGTGGCGGCGAGTCCTGGAGTTGGAGACCCTCGCCCACACCCGCCCGGTGATCCCGCTACACCTCTACCACGGCAGCGCTGATGCGATCGTTCCCGTGTCGGCCGGGCGGCGGACGCTGATCGCCTACCGGCAGCGCGGTACCCAGGTCAGTTGGCGTGAGTACGAGGCCGGTCATCACGCCACCGCGGCGAGCGCGACCGGCGATGTCCTCGCCCGACTCGGCGAGACCCTCACCGGCCCGCCGCCTCGCGAACGCGCTCGACCCTCCGGTGAGGGTGAGCACGCGAGCCGCCCGTGAACCCCTTCCCGAGAGGGGAATCCCTGCCCGCACCCCACTTCCCCGGGGGTGCGGGCAGAGGCGGTGAATCACACAGCCCGGCAACAACTCGCGAGGAGGCGCGGTGACATGAGGTTCGGCAAGACACCAGGGAACGGCGACACACCCGACGACGACGACGGCGGTGAGACGTTCGAGGATCCGTGGGCCGGGCTAGAGCAGCCTCACTTGGCATCGGAGCTGTACCTCGTGTCCACCCCGGAGACCGGGACCGGGGTGAGTCCTGAACTGGTGTCAGAGGGTGGCTGGATGGTGGTGCTGCCGCAGACTCCCGACGCGCACGACACGGACGTGGGGGTGGTGGCGCGGGCCGATGGCGGGGGTCGGGTGTCTTGGCGGGTGTGGGCGGGTTTGGTGGCCGCTGTGGCGGTGTTGGTCGGGGTGGTGGCCGTTTGGGGTGACACCACCGGCGACACCGGTGATCCGGTGCGTGCCACGGCGATACCGCCGAGTGCGACGTCGGTGGTGGAGGGGGCGTGCACCGGGCTGTCGGGGACCGTGGTCACCGACCGTCCTGGTGACACTACGACCACCGTGGTGGGGCTGATCGCGTCGTTCGAGGCCGCCTACTACCTCCGACGCAGCGCCGAAGCGGCGATGACCCTGTTGGCACCGGAAGCCGGGATCGACCCCGTGGGGCTCGCGGCGGGTATCGCCTCTATCCCGGTCGGGACCACGCATTGCGTCGCGGTGACCCCGATCTCGGAGACCACCGCGAACGTGCACGTAGTCGAGGTACGCCCCGACCGGCAACGTACCGACTACCTCCAACTCGTCAACACCCGCCCCGGCGACGGCGGGGGCCTGTTGATCAGCAACATTCAGAGGCAGGGATGACTACCAACACCACTACACAGTCCGCTGTTCGTTCTGGCTGCCCGCGTGTTCTCGTCGTGGCGAGTTTCGGGGTGTCGCGGTGAGTGCCGTACCGAGGGTTTCGGGCTCGCGGGCACCGTGGTTGATCGCCGTCGTGGGGGTGGGGCCGAGTGTCGGGACGACCACCACGACGGTGGCGTTGGCGCGGGCCTGGCAGGAGTGGGGGCCTGCGTTGGTGGTGGAAGCCGATCTCGAGGGCGGGCAGCTCGCCGATACGGTCGGGGTCGCCCCGTTTCGGGGGTGGGCCAGCCTTGCCCGCACTCTGGACCCGGACACACCCACCGCGCCTGCGCTGGTGCGCGATCACGTGCAGTTGCTGCCCGAGGCGGTGCCGATGCTGGCCGCGTCACCGGGTCGGGATGGGACCCGTGCCGCGATGATCACCTCGCTTCTGGCCGGTCCCGCCGCGAGTTGGCGCGCGCTGGGGGCCACGATCTTCGCTGATTGTGGTGCGCCCGAACCGGATTCGGGCCTCGCGCCGGTCCTGGCCGCCGCCGATGCCTGCTTGATCGTGGTCCGCGCCGACCACGCCGAACCCCAACGCGCCGCGCACCGCGTCCTGGCGCTCACCCAGCGTCACCGCCGTCGGGGGATCGTGCTCATCGAGGAGCCCGGTAGCGGGTTCGCTGCCGCGCTTGCCCTGCCGATCCTGGGAACTCTTCCCGTTGCGCGGGTTTCGGCCCAGGCGCTGCTACAAGGGACCCGGCCCCCGCGTCGCGGTCCGCACCTGCTGCCTGCCGCGCGCGCCCTCGCCACGTCGGTGCACCAACTACTGCGACCCCCACCCCCACCCCCACCGCCACCGCCTCCCGCCCCGACCATCGCGCCGGACCGTACCCGCCTGCCGAGGCCGCCCTACAGGGTCGCGCGCCGCCAGGCCCCGCTACCGACGGTCTACCGCCTCGACCCCACGACCCTGCCCGTCGACCCGCGACCCTCACCGAACCCCGGGACCGGGACGGCCCGCACTCCACCCGATCCCGCAGTCGTAGAAGTGCCGATACCCGACCCCATCACATCCGTGCACGAGCGAGCCACCGACCTCGCGGTCCCGCCACACCGGCCCGCGGCGAGCCCGCCGCCGTCGAGCCAGGCATCGGTACGGTCCGAGCCGGGTCTGACGATCAAGGTCTTCGGGCCGACCCGGGTGTTGTGGCGGGCACCGGGGCAGGCGCAGGCCGTGGACATCGCCTCCCAACTACAGCCCCGTAGCCGCGAGGCGCTGACGGTGCTCGCTCTGCACCCCGAGGGCTTGACCAGGGCGGCGTTGATCGATCTGATCCTGGATCAGACACCGTTGGAGCGGTCCGGGCACGCGCTGACCAACACGTTGAGTCGCCTGCGCACCACGGTCACCCAATTGACCGGCAACCAGGCCACCGCTTTGCTCGATGACGACCGCACCTACTGCCGCCTGTCCGAGCACGGGATCACTGTCGACTACCGGGAATTCAGCGCCGCTGTCACCGCGCGGCGCGCCGCCACCAACGACCGGGACCAGGCCGCTGCCTGCCGCATGATCGCTGAACTGGCCAGTGCGACCCTGGCCGCCGACCTCACCGACGCCGCCTGGGTCGAACCGCTACGTGAAGCCGCACGCCGCGACAACCGCCACGCACTGAGCTGGCTGGCCCGCAACACCGACCTCGAACCCCGCACCACCCTGGGCCTGCTCGAGACAGCGATCACCAACGACCCCTACAACGAAACACTCTGGCACCACATCCTGCGCCTACACGCCCGACTCGGCGAATACGACGCCCTCACCTCCACCTACACACTCCTCACCCACCGACTCACCGAAATAGACGAAACCCCCAGCCCCGAAACACACCGACTCCTCCAACAACTCCGCAAACCCGGCCAATAGAAAACATGTCGAAAAGTAATACGGCATAGACGCCGCCCGATCGCCAGCATGAAGACAGACGCATTCGCATTATTCCACTCGCGGCGACAATGCCGTAACCTGAAATAGTGATCGGCGTCGAATAAGGCATCTTCCATAATCGAAATCGGGCGATATCAACTACCCGAAAGATGGTCCCGACAGGCGTTGATTGGCATTCATACTCGCCATTCAATTGACGCTCCTGCGGCAGGTTGGATCAATTCTCCAGGCGGGGTTCCGCTCGTGATCTTGGTGTGGTCATTTGGTGGGGCGTTCCGTGGGGTTTTCCGTGGGGCGTTCCGTGGGGCGGTCAAGACACCCCACCTCAACGCGGCAAAATCCCTGGTAGGGGACTGTATCCCTGGGTGGGGGTCATCCAGGATTGTCTATATACAAAGCTATATAGACATGCGTCGCCGCCATCAGTCGGTGTCTCCGCCTGCCTGTGTCGTGTCGTTTCGTCCCTTGGTTGTTGTATCTCCGTGTCCCCTCTCCTGTATTCATATTCTCTTCTATTTGTTTTCTTCTACTTGGTTTTGTCTGCGGTGTTTTCGTCTCGGTTCGAGCGGGTTGTACGCGTCGCATTCCATTCTTGCCTTGTCGAATAAACGGGCTCGCGCGGGAATTTTCGGGAATTCGTGAATTCGGGTTGTGGACTCGTCGTGGGTCGAGCTAGCGTCGAGCCGTTCCCTTGAATTGCAGGGGATTCGATGGAAATCCGATAGGCGGCTCCGCCACCGGTATGTCACGATCCGCGTGGCGGTACGGGAATCGGATTCGAAATTTCAGGAGATAAAAGTGACTTCACCTCGTTTGGGCAATGGTGAATTGCGGCGCATGGTCGCCGGTGTACTGGCAGCGGATGCGAGCCGTGAACATTCCCCCCGGGAAATCGCCAAAACCCTCACCCGGTCCTCCGGTGCTGTCGGCAACGCGCTCGAGGCGTTGACCGCCGCCGGTCACGCCGACCGCACAAGCGCCACCCCCCGCCGCTACCGCGCCAACTCCCACACCGCCACCGCTGCCACCGCTGCCACCGCACCGACCCCGGCGACCCCCGCCGCGCCCCCTGCCCCCGCCGCCCCGGCGACCCCCGCTGCACCAGCGGCCCCCGCCCGGCGACGGAAGGGTTCACGCAAACGGACCGCGCCCGCCGCCCCCGCTGCACCCGCCGCTCCGACCACGGGTCCGGTGGCGCGTCCGAACGGGCTGCTCTACCACCCCCGCAAACTCGCCGGTGCCGCTGATGTGGATGTGCTGCGCACCATGCGCGACAAGGAGGTCCCGGTGCTGTTGTACGGGCCTCCCGGAACGGGGAAGACCTCGCTCATCGAGGCAGCGTTCGGCGACCTGCTGACCGTGCAGGGTGACGGGGACACCACGGTCGCCGATTTCGTGGGCGAGTACACCCAAGCCCCCGACGGGACCTTCCTGTTCGTGCACGGACCCCTGGTCCGGGCGATGCACGAGGGCCGTGTCCTGTTCATCGACGACGCGACCCTCATCCCCCCAACCGTGCTCTCGGTGGTGTATCCCGCGATGGACGGACGCCGCGAGATCGTCATCAAAGCCAACGGGGGCGAGGTCATCACTGCCGCCCCGGGGTTCTTCGTGGTGGCAGGACACAACCCCGGGGTGCACGGAGCCATCCTGTCCGATGCGCTCTCGTCGCGGTTCGCGTTCCAGGTGCAGGTGTCCAGCGACTACGACCTCGCGGCCGGGCTCGGGGTGAATCCGAAAGCCGTGCGGGCGGCCCGCAATCTGGCGACTCGGCAGGGCAAGGGCGAGATCGGGTGGGCTCCGCAACTGCGGGAGTTGTTGGCGTTTCAGAAGATCGCCACCGCGACCAGTGACCTCACTGCCGCCGCCAATTTGATCGGTGCCGCGCCGGAGGAGGACCGCGAGACCGTGGCCGAGGTGGTGAAAACCGTGTTCGGCAGTACCGACCTCGCGCCCCTGTCCCTGGGCCAACGCCTCTAACCCACCCGCCACCACCCCCTCGCTGTTGTCAACGGCACCGCCATCGCCGCCGGTGCCGCTGGGCTCGAAAATTTCTGGAAGGACACCCTCGCCATGACCGCTCACGTGCTCACCGATCCCACTGCCACCCCTGCCACACCACCCGCCACCTCCGGGTGGGAGACACTGTCCGCCGCCCTGACCGAACAGGTACCCGTGATCGCCGACCGTGACGACCTCGTGGTCACGATCGCCCCCGGTGCCGCGCACGGGCATCCGGCGGTATTCATGCCGCACAAAGCGGCGATCGAACTCGACGGCACCCACCTCGAGGTCGACCCTGCCACCGTGCGCCCGGACCGTGTCAGCGACCGCGCCCGCTATCCGGCGGTGTGGGGTGCGCTGGTGCATGAATGCGCGCACGCCCGGCACTCGGTGTGGGAACCGCCCACGTTGGCGAATCCGGCGGTGGTCGAGGCCGCGATGCTGTTGGAAGAGTCCAGGATCGAGGCTGCTCAGATTCGCCGCCGCCCCGAGGACCGGCATTGGCTGCGTGCGAGTACGACCGAGATCGTGATCGGTGACAGCGGCGGCCTCGACGCTCTGGCCGAGCTGCCCGCGACGGAGTTCCAGGCCGCGCACTCGGCGGCGATCATTCTGGGTCGCGTGGACGGCGGCATCCTCACCGAGACCGAAACCCTGCCCGCCACTGGCGCGATCGAGGCTGTGCTCGGGGCGACGAAACTCGCTGCGTTGCGAGCCATCTGGCAGCACGCGCACACCGTGGCCGACGAGGACGCCGAGGCGATGCTCGAACTCGGGCAGCGTTGGCTCGACATTGTCGGCCCGGACCCGCACGACGAGCCCGCCCCGGGCTCGCCGTTGGGGGCCGGTGTGAGCGAGGCGGTCGCCAACGTCGCGAGGGCGGTGGCGGACGAGCCGCCGCCGGTCGATCCGGCGGAGGCCGCTGCTGCTGCTGCGGCGGCCGAACGCCGAGCCGAGCGCGCTGCCGAGGCCACCGCGCGGAAAGTGTTCGGTACCGGTGCGGCGCGACCGAGTCGCAGGACCCGTGCCCCTCGTGCGGAGGAACGGTCCGCCGCGCGGGTGTTGGGGCGTGCGTTGAGCGCGGCGAGTCGCCGTGAGCGTGCTGTGGTCAAGACCGGGTCGGTGTTGCCACCGGGGCGGGTACGGATGCGCGGGGCGATGGCCCGCGAGGCCCAGCGCGCCGCCGGTGCGATCCCGACCGCTGAGATGTTCACTCGCACGAGCCGCAAGGTGGTGCCGGTGCCGCCGCTGCGAGTCGGGATCGCTTGTGACATCTCCGGATCGATGACCGCCTACGCCGCGCCGGTGGCCTCGGCGGCGTGGATCATCGCCAACGGCGCGCAGTTGGCGAGCATGCCCGCCGACACCGCCACCGTGACCTTCGGTGAACGAGTGCGCCCGATCACCTACCCCGGTACCGCACCGGCCAAGGTCACCGAATTCAGCTCCAACGCCAGCGAGGAAGCCATCGACCAGGCCATCGACGCCCTCGACGGCGCACTCGGACTCACCCGCCGCGAGAACACCCGCCTGTTGGTCATCATCTCCGACGGCATCTACTGGCACGCCGTGCGCGCGCGAGGCCAGACCCGCCTGGACCGGTTGCGGGCAAGCGGATGCGCGCTGCTGTGGCTGGCCCCCGACGACGAGGACTCCACACCGTTGGACGGGGTCACCGTCCACACCCTCACCGACCCCGCCACCGCTGCCCAAGCCATCGCCCGCGCCGCCACCGCCGCCGTGCGCGGCGCGTGAACCCTCGGCCGGGGCGGGCGGATACCTGCCCGCCCCGGCCGAGACACACACCGGAATGAGCACTCCACCACCGCGTCTCGCGCGGTGGTGGCCTCGTCTGCGCCGGTGGCCCTGCCCCGCACACCGGCTCATATCCAGAAAGGTACGTACGAGTCGAATTCTGCTCGTGCTGTGCGCATTCCGAATTCGGTCGAGAGGAATTCGGTGCCCGGAATTTGTTTTGACGACCCGCTTGACATCGACCCCGGTATCGAGCGTCCATAGAAACGGGAACGACGCCAAAAACCCCCGGGAAACCATTTTTCCGATCCGGCGTGGTTTCCGTCCCGGCCGGGACATGACCGAACACCCACATCCGCAATTTCCGAAATCCCCGAAATTCATGGAGGGACCCGTCATGTCCACACGCAAGAAGAACACCCCCGCCAAGCGCCCGACCCCCGCTACCCCCGCCGCTGCCCCTGCTGCCGCCGCCACCCCTGCCGCCGTTGATGTTGCGCACGGTGACGGGGCGGGGGCGGGTGTGCCCGTGCTGCGCACCGACACCGAGAAAGCGGTGTGGGCGGCATTGGGCAGGTTTCCCGGATTCACCGTCTACGAACTGGCCGGTGCCGCCGGTGCCTCGGCATCGGCGACCCGGCGGATCCTGACCGGGTGGGAAACCGCCGGGGTCGCCCGCTCCCAACCCAACCCCGCATCGCCCCGTGCGGCCAAAACCTGGACCACCACCACCGAACAGACGACCACCGCGCCCGCCGAACCCGAACCCGCCGAATCGACAGCACCCGCCAACACCGAAACAGCGGAACCGATCACCACCGAACCGGGCGATGGTGACGTAGCGGAACCGGGCGATGGTGGCACGGCCGAACCCGAACCCGGCTCCGCGCCTGCGGAATCCGACGCGACACCCCGACCCGACAGCGACGCCGCGCCCGCCGAACCCGCGCCCGCCGAACCCGCACCGCCCGTGGCAGCGCCGGAACCGGCCCCCGCCGCCCCCACGGACGACGAATCCGCCACCCCCGCCCCCGACGCCCCGACAGTGGACCCGGATGCGGTTGCGGGGCAGTCCGAGACGATCCAGAAGTTGGCTCCGGGGGCGTTGCGGGGGCAGGTGGAGGACTTCCTGCGTGATCACCCGGGTCAGGAGTTCAGCCCGCACCAGATCGGTAAGGCCCTCGACCGTTCGAGCGGGGCGGTGCACAACGCGCTGGTGAAACTCACCACCGGCGGCACTGCCCGCCAAACCAGTGCGGCCCCCAAGAAATTCACCCTGGCCGACGCCTGACCGCGATTTCTGTTCTCGTCTGAATTCTTGCGAAAGGTTCCACCGGTCATGAACAGCATTTCCCGCCCGGCTGTCGTCGCTGCGGCATTGCATCAGGTGTTCGCGGGTTCGCCGCACGCCGCCGACAGTCTCGAGATGTGGCTCGCGGTCACTGCCGAGGCCACCCATCACCTCACCACTCCCGTCGATACTGGCGCGTTGCAGTGGATTTCGGTGTTCACCTACTACGACCAGATGCGTATCTGGGCTGAATATCATCCGGTGACCGCCGCTGTGCGGATCACCTCGGGGCCGCTGTCGGGGGTGACCTACTTCGATCCCGACAGTGCGTGCCGGGCGATCGTCGCGGTCTATTCCACCCCCGGACCCGACCCCGAGGACGCCGATCTCGACGGGGACAGCGACGGCGACGGTGACGACATGGCCGAGCTGATGGCTCTGTTGCCGAAGTGGCGGCTCGGGGCCGATCACGTGGCGGTCGCGCCCACCGGCCCCGCCGACCACGATCGGCGTCGGAGCTATGGCCCCGTCTTTAGGCGGTGGTCAAACGGGTGCCCCATTCGGTGGTGCGATCGTTGTATCCTTTGCGATTTCCGGTTTCATT